>JAZQET010000061.1:0-65695 GCA_045539135.1 Eubacteriales bacterium
GCGGGGGATGAAACAAAAAGAAACGGTGGATTTTGGATGCAGAAGGTCCTTTCTCCGCGAGAACCCGTATACCGATACGGCGAGCGGCGGAAAAGGAACTAAAAAAGGGAAGCGTACGCTTCCCTTTTTGTTCTGCGCCAAAAGACGCGGTTTATTTTGCGAAATCGATAGCGCGGCTTTCCCTAATCAGATGTACTTTAATCTGTCCGGGATACTCCAACTCACTTTCGATCTTCTTGGCAATATCATGGGAGAGGACGGTGAGCTTATCGTCGCTGACCTTTTCGGGGTTGACGACGATGCGGATCTCACGGCCTGCCTGAATGGCGAAGGTCTTTTCAACGCCGGGGAAGGAGTTTGCCAGCTCTTCCAATTTTTCAAGACGCTTAATGTAGTTTTCCAGATTTTCACGTCTTGCACCGGGGCGGGCGGCGGAGATGGCATCGGCCGCCTGAATGATCGCGTCATAGATGGTGACGGTCTCCACGTCTCCGTGGTGAGCGGCGATGGCGTGAACCACCGTTTCGTTTTCTTTATACTTCTTAGCGATGTCCACACCGATCTGAATATGGGAGCCTTCCATTTCGAAGTCCACACTCTTACCGATATCGTGGAGCAAGCCTGCCCGCTTGGCGAGGGTTACATCGGCACCCATTTCAGCCGCCAAAAGACCGCTGAGCTGAGAAACCTCGATGGAGTGATTGAGTACATTCTGACCGTAGCTGGTGCGGTATTTCTGCCGACCCAGCAGTTTGATCAGGTCGGGATGGAGACCGTGCACGCCGGTCTCGAAGGTGGCGCGCTCGCCTTCCTTCTTCATGGCCACTTCCAGATCTCTCTTGACCTTCTCCACCGTCTCTTCGATACGGGCGGGATGGATGCGGCCGTCGGAAATCAGTTTTTCCAAAGTCTGACGGGCAACCTCTCTGCGGATGGGGTCAAAGCTGGAGAGGGTAATCGCCTCGGGCGTATCATCGATGATCAGATCTACACCGGTGATGGTTTCCAGCGCACGGATGTTCCGACCCTCACGGCCGATGATGCGACCCTTCATTTCATCACTGGGCAGAGCCACGACCGACACGGTGGATTCCACCACATGGTCTGCGGCGCATTTCTGAATGGCGAGAGAAAGCAGATGCTTTGCACGCTCATCCAGATCTTCCTTGAACTTCCCTTCATGCTCGGTGATCCGAAGGGCATATTCATGCTCCAGCTCCGAATCCATCATATGAAGCAGTTCTGCTTTTGCGGCCTCTGCGGAATAACCGCTGATCCGCTCCAACACAGCAATCTGGGCTTTTTTGACTTCCTCGACCTCTTGCTGCAGGGTTTCCACCTTCTTTTGCTTTTCCGAAAGAAGTTCTTCCTTGCGGTCGATATTGTCGTACTTTTTGTCCAGCATTTCTTCCCGTTGCTGCAGCCGTTTTTCCTGCCGTGTTACCTCCACACGACGCTCTTTTAAATCTTTTTCCTGCTCGGTGCGCTCTCTGAGCAATTCTTCTTTTGCTTCTAAAAGCGCCTCCTTCTTTTTGGTGTTTGCAGTTTGGATAGCATCGTTGATAATGCGCTTTGCTTCTTCCTTGGCAGAGCCGATCTGCTTTTCACCGGTCTTTTTACGGTATAAAAAGCCGGCAAGGAACATCCCAAAGCCCACGATAACAGCAGCAATCACAACGGCGGCAACAAGAGTCCAAATTCCTACCATGGTTTGTTACCTCCGATTATGAAATTTTTGGCGGGTCCGTAGGGGGACCCTATAATATATTGTGAAAAATATACTAATTTACCACTACATATTATAGGTGTTTTACGACATTCTGTCAAGGGAAAATTGGCAGTTGCAATAATTTATTAATAATGATATACTTTTATATGTATAAGTATCTCTAACGGAGGGCATATTCTTGTTTTCATTTTTATACAGTATGTTCCTTGGCTTTTTTGAGGTTTTCCCTCTCTCTGCCCAAGGAGCGGATACGGTGCTGGGCGCCCTTTTGGGGAAAGCACTTCCGTCGGTGAGCGGCAGTTGGATCTTCGGTGCCCTTTTGGGCACCCTGCTTGCGTTCCCCAAAATCACAGGAGCCGCCGCCAAAGGCTTCGGTACCCTTACCGCTGGACTCTTTCGTGGCACCTTGAAGTGGCGGAAAGCCAAAAAAGAACAGATGGCAAGCGTTTATGCCCTTCTTTGCGCCCTGCCTTTAGCGGTGATGCTGTTGGTGCTGCAGGAAACGACCATCGGCTCGGGGCTTGGGTTCATCGGTCTGATGTTCCTTGCCTCGGCGGCGCTGCTCTTCATCGGGGACCATACCCTTTCCCAAGAAACCTCTCTTTTAGAGATGAAGCCCACCCACGTGATCAAAGCCGCCCTCTTTCAGGCGGTGGCGCTCATCCCCGGCCTCTCCCGCACGGGGGTGACCTTGGGAATGACCCTGAATATGGGCTTTCGCCGTGAAGATGCCTTTGATTTTGCGGTGGTACTGACCGTTCCCGCCCTTTTGGTGCTTGGACTTTGGAATGTGGGCACCTTTGCCGCTTTCGGCGCGCTCAATGCCCTTCTTTCCTTTGCAGGGGGCGCGGCAGGCGCCTTTTTGGGCGGAATGCTCTTGAAAGGGTTGTTCAAAAAAGATCTTCTTAATATCGCTGTTGCCTTGGGCGCCCTTGCAGGCGCGGCAACGGTCATTTTCAGTTTTGTGAGGTAAAAGAATGCCGAGAAAAAGCAAAAAACAACTGCTTGCCGAGCAGCAGGCAGAGAAAAAAGCCAAAAGGGAAGCCTCCCGCCGCAGTATTCAGGCGGTGGTGTTCTTTTCCTTCGCCCTGTTGATGGCTCTTTACATCTATACACCCATCAATGTGCCCTTAAAAACCTGGTTGATCGGGTTTTTAAGGGGAATGTTCGGTGCCGCCACCTTCCTGTTCCCCGCCTTCTTGGTGTGGCTGGGCGTGGACGCACTGGATAAGGATAAAAAATACAGCACCGCCGTGAAATGCTGGACAGGCCTGCTCCTTGCCGCGGTGGTCTCTGCCGCAAGCTTCATTATCTGGTACCCCGGTTCTTATTCCTTTGCGGAATTTTTCGGCAAGGGTCTTGCCGACTTCTGGAGCCAAGGGCAAGCCCTCCAAGGAGGCTTGGTGGGCGGATTTATCGCCTGCCCCTTAATTATGCTGATGTCCCGCTGGGGCTTTTCCATCCTGATCATCGCCCTGACCCTGATCGGCATCCTCTTCTTCTTTGACCTGACCCTCTATCAGATGGCCGCCCCCTTCCGTATGCTGGCGGCTTCGGTGAAGGAGCAACGGGAGAGACCTGTTTTGGTGGAGAATGTGGAAGAAGAAAAGCTTCGCCGCCATTTCGCCGATGTGAAGGCGGATGAAGAGAAAGAGGAAGAGCCTGTGTGGGTGCCTCCCGTGGATGTAACGCCTCCCGAAGAGATCACCGACATTATGCCGGTGTTTGTGTATGACGATGTGACCGCCGAAGGCAACATCGACCCTGCCGACATCGGCAGTTACGGCGAAAAGCCCAAGCGCACCCGCAAGCCTGCGGTGCGCAAGCCTGCCGCTCCCGAAGCACCCTTGGAAGGGGAGCAACTTCATTTGTATAACTTCCCGCCCCTCTCCCTCTTGAAGGCAGGGCGGCAGTCGGCAGGCGCGGCGCAGGCAGAGCTGCGGGAAAAGGAAGAGATCCTTCTCCAGACCCTCTTGGATTTCGGCATCGAAGCCACTATGACCGGCATCGCCGTGGGACCCAATGTTACCCGCTTTGAGCTGGCGCCCAAGGCAGGAATCCGTATCAGCCGTATTGCCGGCCTTTCGGATAACCTTGCCATGGCCCTTGCCGCCACCCAGATCCGTATCGAAGCCCCCATCCCCGGCAAAGCCGCGGTGGGGATTGAGATCCCCAATAAAACGGTGAGCACCGTCTTTATTCGGGAGGTTCTTTCTTCCGAAAACTTCCAAGACGGCAAAAGCCCCCTCACCGCCGCCTTGGGCAAGGATATTGCAGGCAACCTGATCACCTTCGATGTTGCCAAAATGCCCCACCTGCTGGTGGCAGGTACCACCGGCTCCGGTAAATCCGTTTGTATCAATACCATTTTGATGTCCATTCTTTATAAGGCCACCCCCGAGGAGGTGAAATTGATCCTCGTCGACCCCAAAGCGGTGGAGATGGATGTGTATAACGGCATCCCCCACCTGCTGATCCCCGTGGTCACCAATCCCAAAAAGGCGGCAGGCACCCTGCAATGGGCCTGCACCGAGATGGATCGCCGCTATGACCTGATGAAAAATACGCAGGTGCGGAATTTGGAGGCCTATAACGATTATTGCAAGACCCATTCCGATTATCAGCCCATGCCCCGCATTGTGGTGATCATCGACGAGCTGGCAGACCTGATGATGGTCTCCTCCAAGGAAGTGGAGGATTGCATCTGCCGTCTGTGCGCCAAAGCGCGTGCCGCAGGGATCCACCTGATCGTTGCCACCCAGCGTCCTTCTGCGGATGTGGTCACCGGTCTGATCAAGGCAAACATCCCCTCCCGTATCGCCTTTACCGTGGATAACGCCCTCAACTCCCGTATTATTCTGGATGAAAACGGCGCAGAAAAACTGCTGGGTCGCGGCGATATGCTGTATAAACCCATCGGCGCCAATAAGCCCCTGCGGGTGCAGGGCTGCTTTGTGGCAGATGGGGAAGTGGAGGCGGTGGTCTCCTATGTGAAGAATAATTCCATGGGCGCCCAATATGACCAATCCACCATCTCCACCATCGAAAACCTTTCCATGCAGGGCAATAAGAGCACCAATGCCTCCGAGGAAAGCGAAAACACCGGCTATGATGAACTGCTGGTGCAGGCAGGCGAATGCGTCATCGAGATGGGGATGGCATCCACCTCCATGCTCCAGCGCCGCCTGAAGCTGGGCTACTCCCGCGCAGGGCGGATCGTGGATCAGCTCCATGAGCTGGGGATCATCGGACCCTTTGAGGGATCGAAACCCAGACAGGTATTGGTCACCATGGACGAGTTCAGAGAGATCTGCGTCCAACGCGACCTGTAAAAACCGCTAAAAAGAGCGCACATTCTGCCGATCCCGCCGCTCGGCGTATCACATACGCCTTCGGGCGTGCTCAACAAAATCTGCATCTCTTTTAAGCGGTTTTAGAAAAGAGTATATAGAAGAACAGCCTCCCGATTTTGGGAGGCTGTTCTTATTTCATCTATAAAGAGTTTGAACCCGCTCAAAACGGATGAAGATCGCTGTTTCTTCGTTCGAAGGCGTATGTGATACGCCGAGAAAAGAAAAACAGCGAAGCCTTGCGGTCTTCGCCGTTTTCAGCGGTTTACCCTATGGGCTTTTCTTTGATTTGTTTCGGACTTCTCGGATATGCTTTGGGTGTGTCCCCGATTTTCCGAATCACCAAAATCGCCCGCTTATCTTCCTCTTGGGGCAGGGTATAGTGGTAAACCTTTTCCACCTTGCCGCCCAAGATGCGGATGGCCTTTTGGGCGCGCTCCAATTCTTCGTCGGCGGTGGCGCCTTTATAGGCAATGAGGGCGCCGCCCACCTTCACCAAGGGCAGGCAATATTCGCAAAGCTTGGAAAGCTCCGCCACCGCGCGGGAAACAGCGATGTCGTATTGACGGCGCAGGGCAGGATCCCGCCCTGCGTCCTCGGCGCGGGCGTGGTGCGTCTTGATGGCGGAAAGGGACATAGCATCAATGCACCCGTCCAAAAAGGTCAGCCGCTTTTGAAGGGAATCCAAAAGGGTCATCTTCAGGTCGGGGCGGGCAAGCTTTAAGGGCATAGAGGGAAATCCGCCCCCGCAGCCCACATCCACCACCGTGGCATTTTCGGGGAAGATGCCCTTGGAAACAGGGTAAATGCTATCCCAATAATGCTTTTTCATCATCTCTTCGGGGTCGGTAATGGCGGTAAGGTTCATCACCTGATTGGTTTCCAACAGGCGGAACTCAAAGGTAAGAAGCTGCTCTTCAAAGGCGGGAGGCATAGAAACTCCTTCCTGCTCCAAAAGGGCACGCAACCGTTTCATTCGTTCCATTATTTCCGCCTCCTTTGCTCCAGTTCCAGCATCAGCACGCTGATATCCGCAGGGCTGACCCCGCTGATGCGGCTTGCCTGCCCGATGCTCACGGGACGCACTGCCGCCAATTTTTGCCGCGCCTCCAGCCGAAGTCCTTCCATTTCGGAATAGTTCAGGTCCTCCGGCAGACGGCGATTTTCCAATTTTTGAAATTCCCGCACCTTGGCAAGCTGTTTCTCAATGTATCCCTCATATTTGATGGAGATCTCCGCCTGCTTGGCTTCCCGACGGGTCAGGGCGGGGCGGTTGGGATCCACCGGCGCCAGATCGTCGTAGGTCACCTGCGGGCGGGCGATCAGATCGGCAAGGGATGCCCCTGCGGTAAGGGGTGCGGTGCCGCAAGCCACCAAAATGGCATTGGCGGTCTCATCGTTATGGGAAAGGTGGGTGGTGCGCAGCCGCTGAATTTCCTCTTCAATATGTTGCTTTTTCTCCAAAAACCGCTGATACCGCTCCTGGGAGATCAGCCCGATCTCATAGCCCATGGGGGTGAGGCGCAGGTCTGCGTTATCCTGCCGCAAAAGCAGGCGGTATTCACTGCGGCTGGTCATCATCCGATAGGGTTCGGGGGTGCCCTTGGTCACCAGATCGTCAATCAAGGTGCCGATGTAGGAGGAAGCCCGATCCAGAATAAAGGGCTCTTTGCCCTGAATCTTGCGGGCGGCATTGATTCCTGCCACCAAGCCTTGGGCGGCGGCCTCCTCATAGCCGGAGGAGCCGTTGAACTGCCCTGCACCGTAAAGACCCTTCAGGTTCTTAAATTCCAAGGTGGGCAGAAGGGCTTGGGGATCCACGCAATCGTATTGAATGGCATAGGCCACCCGCATAATTTCGGCATTTTCCAACCCGCGGATGGAATGGATAAACTGCCGTTGCACGTGCTCGGGCAGGGAGGAGGAAAGACCCTGCAGATACATCTCCTCCGTATCCTTGCCGCAGGGCTCCACAAACAGTTGGTGGGCGGTCTTTTCCTTGAACCGCATAATTTTATCTTCAATGCTGGGGCAATAGCGGGGTCCGATGCCGTGGATCTGCCCGCTGTAGATGGGGGAGAGGTGAATATTCTCCCGAATGATCTCGTGGGTGGTTTCGTTGGTGGCGGTCAGGTAGCAAACCTCGGTGTTTTCCCCGATCTCCTCGTGTTCAAAAGAGAAGGGAATGATCTCCCGATCCCCCTCCTGCAGGCTCATTTTGGAAAAATCCAAGGAGCGGCGGTTGACCCGCGCAGGAGTTCCTGTTTTGAAGGTGCGCAAGGGCACACCCAATGCCTTCAGGCAGTCGCTTAACTGATTGGCGGGAAACATTCCGTCGGGTCCGCCGGGGAGCTGGCTCTTGCCGATGATGATCTCCCCTTTAAGATAGGTGCCGGTGGCAAGGATCACCGCCTTGGCACCGTAGCGGGCGCCCAAGTGGGTCACCACTGCGGTCACCTGACCCTCTTCCGCTTCGATCTCCACGATCTCTCCTTGGATCAACAGCAGATTTTCCTGCTTTTCCAAGGCGTGCTTCATATATTGGCTGTAGCCCCGACGGTCCGATTGCACCCGCAGGGAATGCACCGCAGGCCCCTTGCCCAAGTTCAGCATTCTGCTTTGCAGGAAGGTGGCGTCTGCCGCCTTGCCCATCTCGCCGCCCAAGGCATCGATCTCGCAGACCAAATGCCCCTTGGCGGTGCCGCCGATGGAGGGGTTGCAGGGCATATTGCCCACCCCGTCCAGACAGATGGTAAAGACCCCTACCCGACATCCCAGTCGGGCAGCGGCAAGCCCCGCCTCAATGCCGGCATGTCCCGCGCCGATCACGGCAATATCTAAATTTTCAACCTGATATTTTTCCATTCTTACCACACAATCGTTTTGATTTTATACGCCTTAAAAAAGGCGGTTAAGTTGTTTTGTTAAAAGGGAAAAGACGCAAAAATCACCCGCTTACTTTCCTACACAGAACTTGGAAAATATATTATCTATCATTTTTTCCGTTACTGTGTTTCCCGTCACCTCTCCCACCGCGCTTGCGGCTTCGGTAATATCCAAAGAGACCACATCGGGGGTAAAGCCCAGCTCCAGCCCTTCAATGGCTTTGGCGATATATTCTTTGCCTGCGGTCAGCCGCCCGATTTGAGAAAGGGAGGTGAGCACCCCTTCTGCGGCGGTGTCCTCCACCGAGAATTGCTCCCGCACCCATTGATCCAGTTGGGCGCACCCTGCCCCTGTTTGGGCAGAAAGTTCAACGCAATGTATAAATTTGCTCTTAATATACTCTATGTCTGCTATCATCGGCTGATCTGCCTTGTTAATGATGGCTAAATTCCGTTCGTTGCCGAAGGCATCAATGATGGCAAGGTCCTCCTCATCCAAGGGTCGGAACCCGTCAAACACCGCAAAGACCACTTGGGCTTCTTGGGCTTTTTTGCGGGCAATGTCAATGCCCTGCCGCTCGATGGGGTCGGCGGTGGTGCGCATTCCTGCGGTGTCTGCCAAATGGCATTGAAGCCCGCCCAAGCGACAGCCTTCGGTGACCGTGTCGCGGGTGGTGCCGGCGATGTCCGAAACAATACTGCGGTCATATCCTAACAGTTGGTTCATCAAGGTACTCTTGCCCACATTGGGCGCGCCCACAATGGCGATCTGCAACCCCTCTTTGATCAACTGCCCCTGATGGGCGCCTGCCAAAAGCGCCTCCAAGGCTTCTTGAATGGCTTTCAGCTCTGCCAGCGTGTCCTCTTCGGGAGCGTCCACCTCTTCGGGGAAATCCACATAGGCCAAAAGGGCGGTGTTCAGCTCCACCAATCGCTCATAAAGAGCGGTGATCTTTTTGGAAAGATGCCCCTCCATCTGGGAAAGGGCATTTTTTTGCTGGGCACGGGATTGGGCTTCGATCAGGTCGATCACCGCCTGCGCCTTTAAGAGGTCTAATTTTCCGTTCAAAAAGGCACGCTTGGAAAATTCCCCCGCCTCGGCAGGGCGGCATCCCCCCCGAAGCAACAGCTCCATTACGCTCTGCAACACAAATAACCCGCCGTGACAGCAAAGCTCCGCCGTCTCTTCCCCCGTGTAGGAATGAGGGGCGGGGTAATAGGTCACAATCGCTTCATCGTAAACCTCTCCCTTTTCCGCAATGCGGCAAAGGGTTGCCTTGCGCGGGCATAAGGAAACCGCCTCTCCCTTTTGATTTTGCAAAAGAGGGGAGAGGATCTTTAAGGTTTCGGGACCGCTCACGCGGATGATCCCCAGCGCCGCAGTGGCGGGGGCGGTGGCAATGGCACAGATGGTATCGCTCATATTCGACCTCATAAAAAAGAATATTCATTTTATTTTACAACATTATCGTAAAACTTGCAAGAACCTTGCAGTAAATATTCTTTCACAACAAAATGTTGTGAACATTATTAAACCCACTGCTTTTCCTGTTCCATCTTTTTTCACAACAAAATGTTGTGAAGCCTGTAAACCCCATCTACTTTTTAACTTCGGTGTTTGTTTTCACAACAAAATGTTGTGAAACCTGTAAAAGCTCTCCCTCATTCTCACGGTTGACTTCTTTTCACAACAAAATGTTGTGAACCTTATAAAACCGCCTACTTTTTTCTGCGACACTTGTTTTCACAACAAAATGTTGTGAAGCCTGTAAACCTCATCTACTTTTTAACTGCGGCATTTGTTTTCACAACAAAATGTTGTGAAGATTATAAACCTCATCTACTTTTTTACTGCGGTGTTTGTTTTCACAACATTTTGTTGTGAAGTGGGATCAAGCAAGAAGGCGCTTGCTCAGGTGTGACAAAAATGTCTGTAGAAAATTTCTTGCTGTTTTTGTGCAAGTTGGAGAAAAGAAACTTTCTTTCCGAAAACTGTTTACAAGAAGAATATTTCTTGTTATAGTGAAATTATGAAAGGTTGTTCGGTCTTTGGATCAGAAAGGAGAAAACGATGAAAAAAATCATTCGCACCATGACGCTGACGCTGTGTTTGCTGTTCACCATACTTTCTTTTTCCGCCTGTCAAACAAAGGAACCGATGACAGAAGACCCCAAGGACACCGCTCCGCCCACTGTTTCTCAAGAACCCACCTTACCGGAGGATGAGGGCGCGCGGGATACAGAAGGGGACCCTCGACTGGAGCGAGCCTATGATGCCAGACTCTACAGTATTAACAGTTCGTTGCTTCAATACATTCAAGAAAACAACAAAGAGATCGACCTGAACGGTTGGTTGCAGGCAGAAAGCGAAAAAACCAAGCAATTAAAATACGGCATCTCCGCACCGGAGGAAGTGCCCTCTTTGCTTTCGGTGATCAAGGAATTTCGCATTCCGCGATCGGCCTTTGAAGCCATCAATGATGATATGATCGCCGGTTATGAAAAAAGAGAAGGCGGGGGACAAGCCCTAATCGCACAACACTGCTACACCAAAGAGGAGATCGATGCCCTTTATTCCGAGGATCCCTCCCGCATCACCGAGGCTTTTGCTGCGGAATATGCCGTTGTTGCCAACGGAAAAGCCTATGCCCCCAACTTTTATCTCTACGCTACGGAAGAAGAATTGAACACCCACGGCATTTCCGCGGCGCAGATCAAGACCCAAAAAGACCGCTTGCTTTCGGATAAAGTTCTTTCCGAATAGAGTGAGTTCATTCGAACCGAAACTGCCTTTTGGCAGGCCTCTTCGGCGATTTTCGGCGCGCTTTCAGGCGCCTTGCGCCATGCTCCTAAAGAACACAAAGCAATGAATTGCCATGAGGCGTGAATTGGCTCACGCCATGATTTGCACCGTCGGTGCATGAATTGCCTGCAGCATTATAAAAAGGACAGAGAATGTTTGACATTCTCTGTCCTTTTTTTGCAATCATATTGCGTTTTTTACTTCTTATAACTGACCACGACCCGTCTCTTGGGCTCGGAGCCAACAGAGAAGGTGGTGATATGGTTCTTGCCGGTGAGGGCGGCGTGGATGATGCGGCGCTCATAGGGGCTCATGGGCTCCATAGTGATGTTTCTCTTATACTTCAGCGCCTTTTCCGCATTGCGCTCTGCCAAGCTCTGCAGAGTGCGGATCCGCTTTGCGCGGTAGTTTTCGGTATCAATGGTCACCCGCAGCTTATCGCCGCTTTTGCCCTTATTGAGCACCAAGCCGCAAAGATACTGAGCAGCGTCCAAGGTCTCGCCCCGTCTGCCGATCAGCACGCCCATTTTGGCACCGCTGACTTCCGCGTAATAATGACCGTCTTCGCCCAGCTCAACCTTCACTGCGCTGTCTTCCTCGGCACCGATGTGCACCAAAAGACCGCTGATGAATTCGATGATCTTTTTGGAGTTCTCATCATCCACAGGGCTCTTCTGAACCTCTTCAAAAAGAGGTGCAGCGGGTTCTTTCTTCTCAACGGGTTCTTTCTTGGGAGATTCCTTTTTTGCCTTTTTAGAGAGTTTTTCAGGCTCCCAGGCAGGAATCTTCACTTCCTTCTTGGGGGCGGCAGGCTTCTCATCGGGCATTTCCACCTCCACACGGATCTTGGCGGGGGTAGCACCGATGCCGAAGATGCCCTTAGAGGGGGTCTCTTCCACCGTATAGATCAAAAGATCTTTATCTTCGCCCAGCTCAGCTGCTGCAGTTTCCACAGCCGCTTCGATGGTCTTTCCTTCAAAAAATAATTCTTTGATTGCCATAATTTATTTTATTTCCTCTTATTTCTTTTTCTTGGAAGCGGCAATGGCGGCTGCTTTTTTGGCGGCGGCTGCACTGCGCTTTTCTTTCTTGATTTCTTTTTCTCGCTCCATCTTTGCTTCCACTTCTGCCAAGACCTTTTTGGGGTCATACATCTTATGGAGGATCAGGGTCTGGGCGATCCCCAAAATGTTACCGATGATCCAGTAGAAGCCCAAAGCACAGTTCAGGCTGTAGCAGAAGAACACGGTGATGATGGGCATCATATAGGTCATCATCTTATTGGAGCCCTGCATGGAAGGATCCTGCTGCACCGCATTCAGCTTTTGGGAGATCCAAGAGAGCAGAATACCGGTGATACCCGCAAAAATGGGGATCAACAGCATCCAAGAGAAGAAATCCTGATTGGGAGTACCGTTCAGGTCGATAATACCCAGAAGATTATTGCCGGGAATGTTAAATTTATCGCCTGCCGCCTGCATGATCTGCAATTCATAATTGCTGATGGTATTCACCGAAGCACCGGAAGCGATCTTGTCCATCACCTTTTGAAGGGCATCAGGTAGATTTTCCAAGGTCAGCGCGATATCATAGATCCGCTGAGCGGTGTTTTTGGTGAACAGTTCTCCGTAATAAACAAAGGTAATGGGATGGCGCACAATGGAATACACAATATAGATCAAGGGCAACTGGATCAGCAAGGGCAGGCAGCTGCTCATGGGGTTATAGCCTTCCCGCTGATAGAGGTTTTGCAGTTCCATATTGTATTTTTCCCGATTATTGCCGTATTTTTTGGCAAGGGCTTCCTGATAGGGGCGCAGACGCACCATATTCAGGGTATTTTTTTGCTGTTTCATCGCCAGGGGGAAGACCACCAGTCTTGCCACCACTGCATACAGCATCAATGCCAGCGCATAATTGTTGAACAGCTTCATAAAAAACTGCATAATGGCGGCAAAGGGGACAATGAGATAATCCCACATAGTTATTTTCTCCTTTTATATAATTGCTCCCGTTCCGGAACGGGGTCATACCCACCCTTCGACCAAGGATGACAGCGCAAAATGCGCCATAAAGCCAATCCTCCGCCGATCAGGATCCCGAACCGCTCAATGGCGGTGCAGGCATAGGCGGAGCAGGTGGGGTAAAATTTGCATCGGGCAGGAAAGAGAGGGGAAATCCATTTTTGGTAAGCACGTATGGGCAAGATCCATACCGCCCGTAACCTTTTGCGGATGCTCACGCCGAAAAGGTCTCCCGAAAAATTCGTTCTATCTCGGTGCTTTTGCAATGAAGACACCGACTGCGGGCAACAACCACAATATCCATCCCCGCGGGCAGGCACTCAAAGGCTGCCGCCGCCCCCGCACGGATAATGCGGCGGATGCGGTTGCGGTCGGGGGAATTTCCGATCTTTTTACTGACGGTGATCCCAAGGCGGGTGACCCCCCTTTGGTTTTTGCGCCAATAAAGGACCATCTTATCGGTCACGCGGGACTTTCCCCTGTGGTAGGCTCTCCTGAAATTTACATTTTCCTTAACACTTTCGATTTTCATTCATCTACCCGAAGCTCGCTCTTCAAACAAAAAGGGTCACAATATTTGCTTGTGACCCCTCGTTATTAGTGCGATAATCTTTTTCTACCTTTTGCTCTTCTTCTTGCCAAAACTTTGCGTCCGTTGGCGGTCAGCATTCTTTTTCTGAAGCCGTGAACTTTGCTTCTCTGTCTCTTCTTAGGCTGATAAGTCCGAACCATTTTCCGATCCTCCTTTTTGATGAATTCCCTTATTGCAAACGGGAATATTTCTCGTAATTATAATTTTTGAGCAAAATACATTATAGTAAAGTAAACATAATTTGTCAACAAAAACTTTATTAAAATTCGAGGCTTTTGCGAATAAAGTCGTTCAGCTCCTCGATTTTGACCCGCTTTTGGTCCATGGTATCGCGGAAACGGATGGTTACGCAACCGTCCTCTTCACTCTCAAAGTCATAGCAGATGGAGAAGGGAGTACCGATCTCATCCTGACGGCGATAGCGCTTACCGATGGAGCCTGCATCGTCGAATTCCACATTAAATTCCTTGCAAAGGGGAGCATAAACCTTTTCCATCGCCGCCTGAGACAGCTTTTTGGACAAGGGCAGGATGGCGGCCTTCACAGGTGCCAAAGCGGGGTGCAGTCTCAACACGGTGCGCACATCGTTCTTCTCTGCATCCAGCACTTCCTCATCATAAGCCTCGCAAAGGAATGCCAGCAACACACGGTCGGCACCCAAGGAGGGCTCCACCACATAAGGAATATAGTGCTCATTGGTCTCGGGGTCAAAATACTCCAGACTCTTACCGCTGGCCTCCTGATGGCGGCCAAGGTCATAATTGGTACGGTCGGCAATGCCCCAAAGCTCGCCCCAACCGAAGGGGAACATAAATTCAATATCGGTGGTTGCTTTGGAATAGAAAGAAAGCTCTTCCTTCTCATGGTCGCGCATCCGGATGTTTTCTTCCTTCATCCCCAGATCCAAAAGGAACTTCTTGCAGTAATCTTTCCAATAATAGAACCAATCCAGATCGGTATCGGGCTTGCAGAAGAATTCACACTCCATCTGCTCGAACTCTCTGGTACGGAACACAAAGTTACCGGGGGTAATTTCATTACGGAAGGATTTACCGATCTGGCAAACACCGAAGGGAAGCTTTTTACGGGTGGTTCTTTGAATGTTGGCATAGTTCACGAAGATGCCCTGCGCCGTTTCGGGGCGGAGGTACACTTCGTTTTTGGCATCCTCGGTCACCCCGATGAAGGTCTTGAACATCAGGTTGAACTTGCGGATGTCGGTAAAGTTCTTACTGCCGCAATCGGGGCAGGCGATGTCATTCTCTTTGATGTATTCCTGCATCTGCTCGAAGGTCATCCCCTCGGCCTTGCCGCCCACATCCTCGATCAGCTTATCGGCACGGTGACGGGCGTGGCAATCCTTACAATCCATCAAAGGATCGGAAAAGCCGCCCACATGGCCGCTGGTTACCCAGGTTTCGGGGTTCATAATGATGGCGGAATCCAACCCTACATTATAGGGAGACTCCTGCACAAATTTCTTCCACCAGGCTTTTTTTACATTGTTTTTAAACTCCACACCCAAAGGACCGTAATCCCAAGAGTTGGCAAGTCCGCCGTAGATCTCACTGCCCGCATAAACAAAGCCGCGGTTTTTGCAAAGATTTACGATCTGTTCCATGGTTTTTTCCGTATTTTTCATAATTGAACCCTCCGTTTTTTTCTAAAAATTTATTATATATCCATTCTCCTTTCTTGTCAACCTTAAAAATTATTCATAAATTTAAACTATATTTAAAGTATTACTTATAATATATAAAATAATTATTGCATTTATCAACAGGTTATGGTATGATATCTGTGTATAATTTTACTTTTAAGGCAAAAAGAGAAAAGAAAGGGGAAAATCATGCAATCATTTAAGGATGTTTGGGATCGGGCGCTGGTCATTTTGCAAAATGAACTGAACAGTATCTCTTATGAGAGCTGGATCAAGCTGCTGATTCCGATGAAGATGGAAAACGATGTTGCTTATTTCTGCGTCTCAACTTTATTTCAAAAAAGCATCATCGATAAAAAATATAAGCAGAATATCGAAAAAGCAATCTCCGACACCATGGGTTTTGATGTTGCCATTAAGGTGATGACCGAGGATGAGGTTCCTCCCCGTTTTCAGGAGATCACCCAAAAGAAAAACGAAGAGTTTAACAGCACCATCTCCCTGATCGAAGAAGATCATGTGCGGGCATTCAATGCCAAAAGCAACCTGACCTTTGAAAACTTTGTGGTGGGCAAGGAAAATGAATTTGCCCATGCGGCAGCCCTTGCCATTGCCAATAATCCGGCCGATGCCTATAACCCGTTTTTCTTATACGGGCACAGCGGTTTGGGAAAAACCCACCTGATCAACGCCATCGCCAATAAAATTAAAGAAAATAACCCCGATTGCGTGATCATGTATACCAAGGGCGATGAATTTACCAGCGAGCTGATCGATGCCATTCAGCATCAAACCCAGCGGCAGTTTAAGAATAAGTACCGTCAGGCAGACATTCTTTTGATGGATGACGTGCAGTTCTTAAGCGGGAAGCCTTCGGTGCAAGAAGAGATGTTCCATACCTTCGATGCCCTGCACGAAAATAATAAACAGATCATCTTGACCTCCGACCGTCCTCCCAAAGAGATGGCTACCTTGGAGGAACGGTTGGTCTCCCGCTTTTCCAGCGGCCTGATCGCCGATGTGCAGCCCCCCGAATATGAGACCCGCGTTGCCATCATCAAGCGGAAAGCCGCCCTTTATAACCTGAAGATCCCCGATGAAGTGGTGGAGCTGATCGCCAAAAACATCAAAACCAATGTGCGGGAGCTGGAGGGTACCATCAAAAAGCTCAAAGCTTATCATTCCCTTTGGGGACAAGCTCCTTCCTTGGCTCTTGCCAAAGATGCTATGGAAGCGGTGATCAAAGAAAACACCAGCACCACGGTTACCCCCGCCTCCATCATCGACCATGTGGCAAGATACTTCAATATCTCGGTGGATCAACTTCTTTCCAATAAAAAGACCAATGAGATCGTGTTCCCCCGCCAGATGGCTATGTATATCATTCGGGAGACCACCAACCTCTCCCTGCCGGAGATCGGAAAGGAGATCGGCGGTAAAAATCATACCACCGTTCTTTATTCCATCCGCAAGCTGGAGGAGACCATGCGCAGTGATCCCAAGATCAAAAAGATCGCCGCAGAACTTATTGAAAACATCAAAAAATCTTATTAACAGATTTCTTGTTTATAAACAGCAAGTTTTCCACAGAATCCACAGGTTTACCTGAGGTTCACATAATACTGTCTATGGTTTGTGTATTGTTTTTCGGAATTTCACATTCTTTGAAACAGGCGCAAAATAAGACCCTGCCTTGCTTTTCGGGGATCTGAACAGATTTCACAGACCAACAACAACTACTACAATAAAGATAGAACAGAAAGGAATTGCTTATGAAATTTTCCTGCGACAGAACGATTTTAAATGAAATCAGTAACATTGTCCAAAAAGCAGCCAGTCCCAAATCCACCATTCCTGCTCTGGAAGGCATTTTGATCGAGGTTTGGGAAGGCGGAAAGATCGAGTTTACCGCTTATGACCTTTCTATCTCCATTTCTTATACCCTGCAAGAAGAGAATACCGAAAAGGGAAGAGTGATCCTTTCTTCCCGCCTGTTCGGCGAAATCATCCGTAAACTGCCTGCCGGTGAAGTAACGGTGGAGACCGATAATAAAACCTATCTCACCACCATTGATTCGGGCAATGCCCACTTTACCATCACCGGTATGGACCCCGAAAACTTCCCCGAACTTCCCGATGTGCTGGGGCAAGACGGTGTGGTGCTTACCTATTCCGATTTCAAAACGATGGTGCGCCAGACCATCTTTGCGGTCTCGGTCACCGATCTGAAGCCCATCCTGACCGGTGTTCTTTTTGAACTGAATCGGGAGGAGGGTACCGTCAGCGCCGTGGCGGTGGATAATTTCCGCCTTGCCATTCGGAAGGTTCCCTTTGTGCAGGTCAACGGCAACTTTAATAAAGTAGTCATTCCCTCCAGAGCCCTCAATGAGCTTTTGAAGATCTTGCCCGACAGTGAGACCGAGACCATTCAGATCTGCAACAGTAAAAACTTTGTTTCCTTCCGTTTCGGAGATGTGCAGATGGTCTCCCGCCTGCTGGAAGGTGAATTTTTGGATTATAAGGCGGCCTTGCCCAAGGCTTATAAATTCCGCGTGAAGGTCAATGTACGGGAATTTTCCAATGTGATCGAGCGGGCATCTTTGATGGCCAATGCTACCATTATCAGTCCCATTCGCTGTAACTTTGATTTTGACCGTATCGACATTACCACCGCTTCCAATCTGGGTAGCTTCGACGATTCCATCAATGTGGATCCCTTCTCCGATAAGATGGTGATCGGCTTCAATTATAAATATATGTTGGCGGCTCTGAACGCCTGCGACGATGAAGAGGTCTTTATCGAGCTGCAGTCCAATCTGGCACCCATCATTATTAAGCCTATGGAAAAAGAGGATTATCTCTTCTTGGTACTGCCTTTGCGGATGAAGGAATAAAAAGAATGAATAAGCTTGTTATTTACGATGAATATATCCGCCTTTGCGATGCCTTGAAATTTGCGGGCATCGCCGAAACGGGCGGTATTGCAAAGCTGATGATCTTGGACGGAGAAGTGACGGTCAACGGAGAGATTTGCCTGATGAAGGGCAAAAAGCTTTATCCCGAGGATGTGTTTGAGATCGACGGGCAGGCATTTAAGATCACCCGATGAAGATCACCTGCCTGAAGCTTGAAAATTTCAGAAACTTTGAAGAAGAGACCTTCTCCTTTGTCGACGGCATTAATATCCTTGCGGGCAATAACGCGCAAGGAAAGACCAACTGCATCGAAGCCATCTATTTTTGCTCCTGCCTGAAAAGCTATCGCGTGTTAAAAGAGGAGCAGTTGATCCGCTTCGGGCAGTCGGAGGCTTCCATCACCTTGGATTTTCAGGTGGACGGCAGAGAAGAGCAGATGAAGGTGCTTTTTGCCAACGGTAAACCCAAGGAATACCGCTATAACGGTCTTGCCGTTTCTCGTCTAAGGGATCTTTTGGGGTGCTTTCATTCGGTGATCTTTACTCCCGATCACCTGAATCTGATCAAGGAAGGACCCCATAAGCGAAGAACCTTTTTGGATATGGCTCTTTGCTCGCTGGATCTGAAATATACCGACCGCCTGCTGAACTATCAGAAGATCTTAAAAAACCGCAACGCATTGTTGCGGCAGTGCAAGGAAGATCCCCAAGCGGCGGAAATGCTGTTTGTGTGGGATGAAAAGCTGGCGGAGGAAGGGGCATATATTGCCAAAGCCCGCCAGCAGTATATTGCCGCCCTTTCGGAGATCGCCAAAGGCTTTTACGGGGAGATCGCCGCAAAGGAAGAAAAACTGAAGCTGATCTACTTAAATCAGTTTACCAAGGATGCGGTCAGCGAGGAAGAATACCGCCGCCTGATCCTTTCCCGCCTGCAAAAGATGCGGGAAACGGATATTGCCATGGGGCAAACGGTGAGCGGAGTGCATAAAGACGATATTTTGATTTTGCTTTCGGGCAAAAGTATGAAATATTTTGCTTCCCAAGGGCAGATCCGCTCGGCGGTGTTGGCGATGAAGCTGGCGGAGGCAGAATGCATCTTCCAAAAAACAGGGACCCAGCCGGTATTGCTTTTAGACGATATTCTTTCGGAACTGGATGCCAAGCGGCAAAAATTCATCTTCCGGCGGATGGAAGGCAGGCAGACAGTGCTCACCACCTGTGAGCTGGGAAAGATCCGTAAAAAAGGCGATAAAGTGTTCTTTATCAAAGAAGGAAAGGCGGTAAGGATCCGTGTACCTGCACTTAGGGCAAGAGGTGCTGATCAAGAAGGATGACATCATCGGCATCTTTGATATGGATAAAGCCACCGTCTCCAAGCGCACCCGAATGTTTCTGGCGCAAAAGGAGAAGGAGCAAAAAATCATTAATGTTGCAACCGATTTACCGAAATCTTTTATCCTTTGCGGAAAAGGAGAGGAAATTGTTGTATATATCTCGCAGATCTCGGCGCAAACGCTGCTGAAGCGCTGCAATTTCATTCAAAAACTATCTTATATTTAAGGATAAGTAGGATTTAGTAGGAGGAAAAAAATGGCTCAGGAAAAAGTAATCAACCAATACGATGAATCTTCCATTCAGGTATTGGAAGGTCTGGAAGCGGTAAGAAAACGCCCCGGTATGTATATCGGCTCCACCTCTATTCGCGGACTCCACCATCTGGTTTATGAGATCGTGGATAACTCCATTGATGAGGCCTTGGCAGGTTATTGCGATACCATCAAAGTTTCCATTTTGCCGAATAATATCATCGAAGTGTCGGATAACGGCCGCGGTATCCCCGTGGGTATCCATCCCAAAATGGGGATCCCCACCGTGGAGGTGGTGTTTACCATCCTGCACGCGGGCGGTAAATTCGGCGGCGGCGGATATAAGGTCTCCGGCGGTCTCCACGGTGTGGGTGCGTCGGTGGTAAACGCGTTGTCCGAATGGCTGGAAGTGGAAGTCAAAGACGGTCGGCATATCTATACCCAACGCTACCAGAGAGGAAAGAGCGATTCCTCTTTGCAGATGGTGGGCGATACCACCGAAAAGGGCACCAAGGTGCGCTTTTTGGCAGACAGTGAGATCTTCGAGACGCTGGAATATGAATATGATGTACTCTTAAAGAGACTGCGGGAGCAGGCGTTCCTGAATGCAGGTCTTAAGATCATCTTTGAGGATCTGCGGGAAGAGAGCCCCAAGAGCAAAACCATGTGCTATGAGGGCGGTATTCGGGAGTTTGTGACCTACCTGAATAAAAATAAAGAGCCTCTCCACGAAGATGTGATCTATGTGAGCGGTATGAAGAACACCTCTATGGCGGAGGTGGCCATGCAGTATACCACCCGCTATGATGAGACCTTGATCTCCTTTGCCAACGATATCAATACCACCGAAGGCGGTACCCACGAATCGGGCTTTAAGAGCGCTTTGACCCGCGTGATCAATAACTATGCGCGGAAATATAACTTCTTAAAGGAAAAGGATGCCAATCTCTCCAGCGAGGATGTGCGGGAAGGTCTTACCGTCATCATCAGTGTGAAGGTGGAGGAAGCCCAGTTTGAAGGGCAGACCAAAACCAAGCTGGGCAATTCCGAGGTGCAGGGTCTGGTCAGCTCCATCATCAGCGAAAAGCTGATGGAGTTCTTTGAGGAAAATCCCAAGATCGCAAAAACCATTATCGGGAAGGCGGTCTCCGCCTCCCAAGCAAGAGAGGCGGCAAGAAAGGCAAGAGAGCACGCCCGCAAGAGCGCCCTTTCTACCTCTATGAGCCTCCCCGGCAAGCTGGCAGACTGCCAGAGCAAGGATAATCAATATACCGAAATTTATATCGTCGAGGGTGATTCCGCAGGCGGTTCCGCCAAGGAAGGAAGAGACCGCCGTTTTCAGGCGATCCTCTCCCTTTGGGGCAAGACCCTGAATGTGGAAAAATCCCGTTTGGACCGTGTTTATAATAACGATAAGCTGCAGCCCATCATCGCATCCTTGGGCACCAATATCGGTGCGGATTTTGATATCACCAAGCTGCGCTACGGGAAAGTCATTATTATGGCGGATGCCGACGTGGACGGTGCCCATATCCGCACCCTCTTGCTCACCTTCTTCTTCCGCTTTATGCGTCCCTTGGTGGAGGGCGGCTATGTGTATACCGCCGTTCCCCCGCTTTATAAGTTGGTGAAGGGCAAAGAGACCCGCTATGCTTATTCCGATGCGGAGCGGGATCAGATCTCCGCCGAGATGCGCGGGGAAGACGGAAAGGGTAAAGTGGAGATCAGCCGCAATAAGGGTCTTGGTGAAATGGACCCCTCCGAGCTTTGGGCAACCACCATGGACCCCGAGACCCGTACCTTAAAGCAGTTTACGTTGGGCGATGCCATCGCCGCCGATGAGACCTTCTCCATCCTGATGGGCGAGAAGGTAGAACCCAGAAAGGCGTTTATTGAAGATAACGCTCAGTATGTAATGAATCTTGATGTATAAGGAGGTGCTTCAAAATGGCTAAAAATGAAATTTTCGATACCACAAGCTATGAAAATCAGGTCATCGTTCCCGTTGATCTGGAAAAAGAAATGAAGAACTCCTATCTGGACTATGCCATGTCCGTGATCGTGGGTCGTGCTCTGCCCGATGTCCGCGACGGTCTGAAGCCTGTCCACCGTCGGATTCTTTATGCCATGTATGAGGATAACCTGACCAGCGATAAGCCCTTCCGTAAGGCCGCCACCTGCGTGGGTGATGTGCTGGGTCGGTACCATCCCCATGGCGACGCATCCGTTTATGATGCCTTGGTGCGCTTGGCGCAGAGCTTCTCTTTGCGCTATCCCTTGGTAGAGGGTCACGGGAACTTCGGTTCCATCGACGGGGACCCCGCCGCAGCATACAGATATACCGAGGCAAGAATGTCCAAGATCTCCAATGAGATGCTTCGGGACATTGAAAAGGATACCATTGATTGGGATCCCAACTTTGATGAGACCCGCAAGGAACCCCATGTGCTTCCTGCCCGCTATCCCAACCTGCTGGTGAACGGTTCTTCCGGTATCGCCGTTGGTATGGCCACCGATATTCCGCCCCATAACCTGCGGGAAGTGGTAGACGGTGCCATTGCGGTGCTGGAGAACCCCGATATCGAGATCGATGAGCTTTGCGAGATCATCAAGGGACCCGATTTCCCCACCGGCGCCATTATTATGGGCAGAACCGGCATCCGTAACGCGTACCGTACCGGTCGCGGCAAGATCTATGTCCGCGCCCGCGCCGAGATTGAGGAGTGGAAAGACGATCGCTATAAGATCGTGGTGACCGAAATTCCCTATATGGTGCGGAAAGCCGCCCTGATCGAAAAGATCGCCGATGAGGTCAAGACCGATCGGATCTCCGGCATCTCCGATATCCGCGATGAATCGGATAAGGACGGTCTGCGGTTTGTGGTGGAACTGAAAAAGGAAGCCAATCCGCAGGTGATCCTCAATCAGCTTTATAAATACACCGAAATGCAGGCCACCTGCTCGGTGATTATGCTGGCGTTGGTAGACGGGGTACCCAAGGTGCTCAATTTGAAGCAGATGCTGGAAGAGTATCTTGCCCACCAAAAGAGCGTCATCCGCCGCCGCACCGCCTTTGAGATCAAAAAGGCAGAGGCCAGAGCCCATATTTTGGAGGGCTTGGTGAAGGCCATTGACCATATCGACGAAGTCATCAATATCATCCGCGCATCCAAGCATATCACCGACGCCAAGGAGCAGTTGATGAACCGCTTTGATCTGGATGAGATTCAGGCGCAGGCCATTGTGGAGATGCGCCTTGGTCAGCTGTCCGGTCTGGAGCGTGAAAAGGTGGAAAACGAGTATAAAGAGATCACCGCCAAGATCGCCGACCTGAAGGATATTCTTGCCAATGAGAGCCGTGTCAACGAGATCATTAAAGAAGATATGTCCGAGATCGCGCGGAAATACGGCGATGCCCGCAGAACCGAGATCGGTCACGGCGAGGTGGGTCTGGAGGATGAGGATCTGATCCCTGTGGAGGATTGCATCTTCACCCTTACCGAGGCAGGCTATATCAAGCGCCAGCTCACCGAAGTGTATAAGGCACAGCACCGCGGCGGTCGCGGCATCACCGGTATGAAGACCAAGGAGACCGATGTGGTGAAGAGCCTGTTTGCCGCATCGACCCACGATACCATTCTGTTCTTTACCACCTTGGGTCGTGTCTATCGGATGAAGGGCTATGAAGTTCCCGAAAGCTCACGCGTGGCAAAGGGCACCAATGTGGTGAACCTGCTGCCCCTGCAGAGCGGAGAAAAAGTCAATGCCATGATTCGGGTGGAGGATTTCGATCAGGAGGGCTACCTTTTGATGGCCACCCGCAACGGTACCGTGAAAAAGACCGCCCTTCGGGATTATTCCAATATCCGCAAGACCGGCGTGATTGCCATCCTGCTGGATGAGGGGGATGACCTGATCAGCGTTTGCCTTACCGACGGCGAGGACCATGTGATGATGGCCACCCATGAGGGTAAAGCCATCCGCTTTGATGAAGCGGAGGTCCGCACCATGGGCAGAGTTACCCGCGGTGTGCGGGGTATTCGCTTGGCGGATACCGATTATGTGGTGGGTATGTGCTTGGAGCGGGAAGGCTCCGACCTGCTGACCATTACCGAAAAGGGCTACGGGAAGCGTACCGCACCGGAAGAGTATCGCCTGCAATCCCGCGGCGGTAAGGGTATTTCCAATTATAATATTACCGAAAAAACCGGCAAGGTGGCGGCGATCCGTATGGCCGCTGAGGGCGAGGATGTTCTGCTGGTCACCAGCGGCGGCGTGATCATGCGCACCAAGGTGGAGGAGATCTCCCGCCTGTCCCGCAGTACCCAAGGGGTGCGCGTGGTGCGGCTGGAGGATGGCATCACCGTCATTGATATGGCAGGCGCCGCCCGCGAGGAAGAAGTTGCCGTGGATGAAGAGGAGACTGCCGAAGAATGAAAAACCAACGGTTAAAGCTGTTTGCCCTTCTTTTGGCGGCGGTGCTGTTGATCAGCGGCTGTGCCGCCCCGTCGGCAAAGCCGGAAACGCCGCCTACTCCTGTTACCGTGTATGGGGAGACCCCCAACAAATTGGAGGGGAAGGTCTTGCTGAACGGCGCTCCGCTCTCGGCTCTTTATGAGGCGGAAGGGGTGCTGTATCTGGAGGAGAGCGAGTTTCTGCTGGCAGTAGACGGAGAGACCAAGCCCTCCTTGGGAAGCGATAATCATACCATCACCGTTACGGTGGGGGAAACTGCGGTCACCTATGAGACCGCCCCCGCCGCAGGCGGTGCCCACGCGGTCTTCGACGGAAAGCGCTGGTACCTCCCTTGCGAAGATCTTTTGGGGAAGCTGGGCTACCATCTTTTTGAGGATGAAGCCGAAAACTGCCGCTATTTTACCGCCTATCCCACTGCGGAAACGGTGTATAAAGGGGTGGAGGTTCCTATTTTGATGTACCACGCCGTCAGTAATGAAATGTGGGGCGTGGAGGAACTGTTTGTTTCCCCCGAGCGGATGGAAGAGCAGCTCCAATACCTCACCGAAAACGGCTATACCCCCATCTGGTTTGAGGATCTGGCGCAGATCGAGACCATCCAAAAGCCGGTGATCCTCACCTTCGACGATGGCTATGCCGATAATTGCACCAAGCTGCTGCCCCTGCTGAAGAAATATAATGTGAAGGCTACCGTCTTTCTCATCACCAAAAGCGTCGGCGCGGAGCATTACCTCACCGAGGCGCAGATGAAAAAGATGCTGGATAGCGGTCTGGTCTCGTTCCAGAGCCATACCGCCACCCATCCCGACCTCAGCGCCTGCGGCGAAGAAAAACTGCGGGAGGAGATGCTGGAATCCAAGCGGTATATTGCCAAAATGACCGGCAAGGAGCCCTTTGTGCTGTGCTATCCCATGGGCAAATGGTCGGAAAAATCCTTGGAGATGACCGCAGAATATTATGAATACGGCATCTTTATGACCGGTAAGACCTTTGTGAGCGGTGAGACCGATCCTATGCGGGTCTATCGGAAATATGTGGCACGAAGCACCACCCTCAATCAATTCAAAAATATGATCGGATAAAAAAGATACGGCGGAGTTCCATTAGGAGCGCCGCCGCCGTTTTTTTTATAGATGTTTTTTTGCAAAGGAAACAATGTATTCCGGACGATATAGAGTCAAGTTCATAAATTCGGTTTCTTCCGGCCAAAAAATCCCATCGGCGTATCGCTCAATATAAGGATCGATAAAGTCCGAATCATATGCTTGCAAATAGTCGTAAGCATATTCAAAGATCATCACATTGCCTTTAGAAATCGCCGTTTTACAAATCTGGATCAACAGATCGTCTTTAGGCTGTTCTTTGATTTCGGGGAAAAGGATAACCTTCGGAACATCGTCCTCTACATAGCATAAAGCATAATTATAATATAATACGACCTCTAAATCTCCAACATAAAAGCCTCTGGAATTAAACGGACAGATTAAGTCGTCATAATTGAACTTTTTAATATTATGTATATCTTCATAACCAATAGAGTATTTGATCTTTTGAGAAACCAATTCTTTTTCCGTATAACAAACACGACGAGTGATTTTTCTTTCATCGATTTTTTTGGAAAAACCGATACCAATGTATCCTGTAGAAAAAGTGCTGATATTTCCCGCCGAAGAAGCAGGGGCAATCAATAACTTGATAATAAAGAATGCCTGTAAACAAAGCCAAAGAGCCATTATACGGGCAACCAACGGCATCAGCCATTCTCTTTTGGGAAGTTTTGGAGATGGTTTGTCACCCTTATTATACATATCCACCAAAAAGATTCCGCTTCCCAAGAGAACATCCAGCGCTAAATCCATGATTCTGCAATTATAAGTATAGTTTTTTAGGCGAATATCCAAAAATTCGATTTCAGGCAACAATTTTTTCGCCACGGATGCATATTGCGCATAATCCAAGCCCGCAAACACGGTATAAACCGCGGCACCAAGAATCAGCCAAAGAAGAATGACTTTTATTTTTTTACCTTTGAAAAAGTTTTTGGTCAAAATTCCGTAAAACACAAACCAAGAAAGAGCAGTCAGCGCGCCGAACATCAAAGGCGTTGCAGGGTGGGAAATGGAATTTAATCCAAAACGAAGAAGATCAAAAAACAGTTGAACGATCATTAAAAGAGCAATTTCTTTCACATAAAACCGTTCGGCAAAGGAAAGACCCGAACCCAAAAAGGTGTTTTTGGTAAAAACGGTGTCTTTTTTTATAAAACAAACGCATAAAAAGAAAAAGTAGAGCAGGTGAAACAGAAGGCTCCAAACCATCGCCAAAATGGAGGAGACACCGCTCCATTCAAAAATCCGCTTGGGATAACAGTTTCCCAGCCAATATGTGAAGCATAGGAAAAACAGCGTTAGAATATTCAGTATAATGATCTCTGTTTTTTTGCGCACCTGTTCACCCTCTTTCTAAAAGCCTGCCTATTTTGTATTTTACGTTACTTTTGAATTTTCGGTTGGTTGCTGACTCCTAATAAATAGTCAACGGAAACATTGTAGTGCTTGGAAAGCATGATCAATACTTTGGTAGGGATGTCCCGCTTGCCCAGCTCGTAAGCGCTGTATGCCTGCTGAGTGCAGTTCAGATATTCGCAGATGTGATATTGGTTAAAGCCATTGCCTTCTCGTAATTCTTTCAATCTTTTATACATGAAAAACACATCCCTTCTACCAAAAAATTATATCATCCCCGCCATTTCTTGTAAAGCAGAAACCATAGATTTCAACAACTTTTTCTTAAAAACAGAAACGATACGCCTTCACAACATTTTGTTGTGAAGGCGATGAGGATCGTTGTTTTTTGGGGTAGTTTTTGGTCTGCACAACATTTTGTTGTGAAGCTAAAATTACAGGTTTCTACAATTTTTCCTTGTATAGCGGAAGCCATTGTTCCTCACAACATTTTGTTGTGAGGAACAATTAAATTGTGCGCCGCACACATCCGGCATACTCTTCAATGACACAACAAAATGTTGTGTAGACCAAAATCATTCTGCACTGAACACCCCCACACACTTGCTTACACAACAAAATGTTGTGAAAACAGGAGACGAGGCGGGTTGTTATTCATTGGATCACAAGACCGCACAACAAAATGTTGTGATGAATAGAAGAGTTTCTTAAAAAAAGAGTAAAAACGGTTTCACAACAAAATGTTGTGCAAATCGAAAGAGTTCAGCGAAACGGAGGGAAACGGGTTTCACAACAAAATGTTGTGAAAGTGGAGAACGAAGAACTCTACTTCCTATTTTTAAGTTTGCACAACAAAATGTTGTGTAGCCAAACCGAGTGCTTCTCATAGAGTTTTCATACAAAAAAGAAAAGAAACATTTTCACAACAAAATGTTGTGAAAATGGTAGGCACAGCAGATTATATTGCATTGGATTATATAGCTCCACAACAAAATGTTGTGAGGATTAAATCGGCGCAGTCTGTAGGGAACACAGTTATTATTCTTCACAACAAAATGTTGTGAAGAAAGAGGAAAAGCGTTCCGGTGACACTCTATTATTGTATTTCACAACAAATTGTTGTGAAGCCTTGAGGGTCGTTGTTTTATGATGGGCATATGATTTGTCACAACATTTTGTTGTGAAACTTATTGGATATAAGGTTATTTTACGCACTTTGTAAAGTGGTTTTTGCTTCCACAACAAATTGTTGTGAAGATCAAAGAAAACTTATTTTAGGAAAGGGTGTATGTGTCGCACAACATTTTGTTGTGGGGCTTATTGAGTGCGAGGTTTTTAGAGTGGTTTTAGGTTACACAACATTTTGTTGTGAAGATTATGAAACTTGTTCTTTTTTTGCATGGTGTATGTGTTGCACAACATTTTGTTGTGAAGTCATGATGCTCGTGCTCTTGTAACAAGGCTGATGGTTTTTCACAACATTTTGTTGTGATGGCTATGGAGAATGCCGATTATTCTTTATGGGTTTTGGGGTTTCACAACATTTTGTTGTGCTGCGGGTTTGGGAGCGGGAGCGGGCGGTGGAGTTGAAGGCGGCGGTTTCGCGGAAGATTTCTTCCGAAAGGGCCAAAATGCCGATCAGGTTGGGCACCGCCATCAGGGCGGAGAAGAGGTCTGCCAATGCCCAAACGGCGGCGGAGTTTAAAAAGGCGCCCAGCCACAAAAAGGAAAGAAAGGCGGCGCGGAAGATAGGGCGGCTTTTTTTGGAGCGGGGAAAGAGGTAGCAAAGGCTTTGCTCGCCGTAGTAGCTCCAGCCGATGATGGACGAGAAGCCGAAAAAGAGCAGGCAGAGCATATAAAGAAAAGAGATCAGCGGGTTGGGCAAGGGTAGGGTGAAAAGAGCGTGGAGGGTGATCTCCGCCCCGTCAAGAGCGGGGGCTTTCCAAAGATCTGTTACCACCACCCCATAGCCGGTGAGGGTACACATTACCACTGTATCGAGAAAAGGTCCCAGCATAGAGATCAAGCCCTGCCGCACAGGGCTGTCGGTACGGGCGGCGGCCGCCGCAATGGGATCGCTGCCCATTCCCGCCTCATTGGAAAAGATCCCTCTGCCCAAGCCGTAGCGGATGGCTTTTTGCACCGTGTAGCCTGCGGCACCCCCGAAGACCGCCTTGGGTGCCACTGCAGAGCGGAGAATTAAGAGGGTAGAGGCGGGAATTTTCTCCACATTCTGTAATATAACCCATAAAATCAACAAAGTGTATAGTCCTCCCATCAAGGGAACCAGAAAGGTGGAGACGGAAGCGATCCGCTTGATGCCGCCGCTTAATACCAATCCCACCAAGAGGGTGATGACCCCGCCTGCAAAAAAAGCCACCCAAAAGGGGGCGGTATGCCGAGGGTCTACCACATCTCCCACCGCCGTTACCATCCCGTTGATCTGGGAGGTGGTGCCCATACTGATGATACAGCAAAGGACACAGGCGGCGGCAAAGATCTTTGCCAAAAGGGGGCGCTTGAGTCCCTTTTCCAGATAGAGAAAGGGACCGCCCAAAAAGCCGTTTTTGTCTTTACGGCGGTAGCGCACCGCAAGAAAGGCTTCCGCATATTTGATGGCCATTCCGAAAAAGGCGGAGACGCCCATCCAAAAAAGTGCTCCCGGTCCCCCCGCCTGCAGGGCGGTGGCAACACCGATGATGTTGCCCGTGCCCAAGGTGGCGGCAAGAGAGGTGCAAAGAGCGCCCCAGCCGCTCACCTCCCCTTGGGCGCCTTCCGGCTCCTTGAGGGCGGCAGAAAAGGCGGCTTTTAATTTGGTGAGGGAGATCCATCGGGTGCCGACGGTGCAATAGACACCGGTGCCCAGCACCAGCGCCAGCATGGCAGGACCCCAAACCAGCCCTGCAAGGGATTCTAAAAACGCAGTCATAAAAAAAGAGGAAGTTCAAAAAAGACTTTTTGAACTTCCTGCAGCGTGGCAAAAAACACTTTGAACTTCCTAAAAATTAAATGTATAATCCGCCGTTGGGGGAGAGCACCTGCCCTGTGTAGTGCTCCTGCTCTGCCAAAAAGAGGATAGTTTTGGCAATATCCAAGCCGTTGGCAAGGGTGCCCAAGGGCACCTGCTCTTTTAAGGCCTCCCGATCCAGATCCTTGAGCATCTTGCTTTCCACAATGCCGGGCGCCACGCAGTTGACGGTGATCTTAGAGGGTGCCAGCTCCTTGGCAAGGGCTTTGGTAAAGCCGATCAGCCCTGCCTTTGCCGCCGAATAGGCCACTTCGCAGGAACCGCCGGTCTGCCCCCAGACCGAGGAGATATTGATGACAGACCCTTCCTTTTTGGCGATCATGGAAGGGAGGATCAGGCGGGTCAGCGCCATATGGGAGAGCAGGTTGGTGGTGAGCACCTCGGCGATAGACTCGGTGGTCTCTTGGGTGAAGGGCTGATAGTGCGCCACCCCGAAATTATTGACCAGCACCTGCGCGCCCCCTAATTTTTCTGCCTCTTGGGCAAGGCGGATGCGATCCTCCTCTTGGGTCAGATCCCCTTGAAACAGATGCAAGGTACCTTTAAAAGAGGCAAGGTCTTCCTTTAAGTTGCAAGCGGCTTGCTGATTTTGGCAATAGGCAAGAAGCACCTGCCAGCCTTCCCGCACCGCAAGATAGGCGGTCATACTGCCGATGGTACCGCTGCCGCCTGTGATAATCATGGTTTTCATTTTTTTCACATCCTTATCTATATTCTATATGAAAACTTTTTAGAAGACAAGATTTAATTGCAAATTCTCTTAAAATCGTGTATATTAAGAGTAGACCGTACTTTTACGAAGGAGGTGGTGCGTGTGGGCACACCGATACGGGCATTGGCAGGAGTGGGCGACCGCCGTGCCGCCCTTTTGAAAAAAATCGGCATCTATGAAGCGGAGGATCTTTTGACCCTCTATCCCCGCCGCTATGAGGATCGCTCCAAGGTGATCCCCATTGATGAAGTGAATATGCATCGGGGAGAGGCGGTAAGCATTATCGCCACCGTGCTGGAGCCTGCGGAGCAACGGCGGATCTACGGCGGGCGCACCCTGACCCGCGTCACCGTGGGGGACGACAGCGGGGTGATGACCCTTACCTATTTTAATAACCCTTACATTAAAGAGAAGCTGAAAGAAGGGAAAACCTTTAATTTTTACGGGAAATTGGATCCCAAATCCCTTTTGAATATGATCGCGCCCCAAGCGGAAGAATTAAAAAGGGGGCAAACCCCTTCCATTCTGCCCATCTATCCTTTAACGGCGGGGCTGAACCAAGGGCAGATGCGCCGCTGGGTCAAGGAAGCCTTTTCGTTATTCAAAGGAAAAGGGGAGGATCCCCTGCCCCAAAAGCTGCGGGAAAAGTATCAGCTGGAGGAGCTGTGGGAGGCGCTGTTTTCGGTGCACTTCCCCGAAAGTATGGAGAGCGTTCTGCGGGGCAGACGGCGGCTGATCTTTGAAGAATTGCTTTATTTTCAGTTGGGATTGCGGCTGTATTCCCACCGCCAAAAGGATGAAAACCGCTATCCCATCGGTTCCTATCGGGCGGATTATGCCGCCCTGCATCCCTTTACCCCCACCGAAAGCCAGAAAAAAGCGGTGGCTGAGATCTTGGCGGATCTGAACGGCAAGTATGCCATGAACCGCCTGCTGCAGGGGGATGTGGGCAGCGGGAAGACCTATGTGGCGGGAGAGGCGGCCTATGCGGTCCTTTCCGCCGGCTATCAGGCGGCGGTGATGGCACCTACCGAGATCCTTGCCCGTCAGCATTACGCTTATTTTCAACCCCTGATGGAAAAACTGGGGTATCGCACCGCCCTTTTGGTGGGCTCTATGACCCAAAAAGAGAAAAAAGAGGTCTATGGGGGCTTGGAAGAGGGAACGGTCGATTTTGTGGTGGGTACCCACGCTCTTTTGCAGGGAAAAGTGCAATTTCAGCACCTTGGTCTGGTGATCGCCGATGAACAGCATCGGTTCGGTGTCCGCCAGCGGGCGACCCTTGCCCAAAAGGGCAAAAAGCCTCATATTTTAGTGATGTCTGCCACCCCCATTCCCCGCACTATGGCATTGATGGTGTGGGGGGACTTGGATCTTTCGGTGCTGGAGGGAAGACCTGCAGGACGAAAGGAGATCCAAACCTTCTTGGTGGACAGCAGTTATTCCGAGCGGTTGCAGACCTTTATGGAGCAGCAGATCGCCGAGGGCGGTCAGGTCTATATGGTCTGCCCCTTGGTGGAGGAGAATGAAGAGCTGGATCTGCGGAGCGCCGAAGCCCAATTTGAGGCACTGCGGGAGCAATACGGCAAGCAGGCGGATATGATCCACGGCAAGATGAAGCCTGCCTTAAAAGATGAGGCTATGGCGCGGTTTGCCGCGGGGGAGACGAAGATCTTGGTGTCCACCACCGTCATCGAAGTGGGCATCAATGTGCCTGCCGCCACCTTAATGATTTTGCAGAATGCCGAGCGGTTCGGGCTTTCCCAGCTCCATCAGCTGCGGGGGCGGGTAGGAAGAGGCGCCCGCCAATCCTATTGCATTCTCATCAGCGATCATAAGGGCGAGGCGACCTTGGAGCGGCTGAAGTATTTTTGCTCCACCACCGATGGCTTTGCCATCTCGGAAAAGGATCTGGAGCTGCGGGGACCCGGTGATTTCTTCGGCTCCATGCAGCACGGTCTGCCGAAAATGCAGATCGCCGATTGCGCCACCGACATCTCCTTGCTCACCCTTTCCAATTCCTGCGCCAAGCGGATGCTGGACTTTGATCCCGCGTTGACGGCAGACCATAACCGCTTGATCCGCAAAAAGGTGGAAGAATTGTTCCAAAAAGAGGATACGGTTTTTAATTGACAATATTTTCTTGAATTTTTTGTTTCATTTCGCCAAAAATAAAAGCGTAAACCTTAAAAGGAGGTGAAATGAAATGGATAAGAATGTTAAGAGCAATGCGAAAGCAGGTCTTGATAAGATGAAGTTCGAAGTTGCCCGCGAGATCGGTGTGGATCTGAAGCAGGGTTACAACGGTGATTTGACTTCCGCTCAGGCAGGTCACATCGGCGGCCAGATGACCAAGAAGTTGGTTGAGAAGGCAGAGCAATCTCTGTAAGTCCATTTTGGATATAAAAAAGGAGCCCATACGGGCTCCTTTTTGCTTTATTTTCGATAGTCTAAATACTTCCAGTTCTTCACCAGATACTCGGTGCCGGAGATGAGGGTCAAAAGGGTGGCAAGGAGCATCAGCGCCGAGCCGAAAACGGCGGTGGTTTCGGGCGCGGCACCGCCGAGGAAGGGAACCGACCAAGCAAATTCTGCCTCGCCCAAAAGGGCAGGCTCCACCATCAAAAGGAGGGTGGCGATCATTTGGGTCACGGTCTTTGCCTTGCCCCACCAGCCTGCGGCGATCACTTTGCCGCCGCTTGCCGCCACCAAGCGGATGGAGGTGACCATCAGCTCTCGCGCAATAATGATCACGGTAATGAGGGGGTGGATCAAGCCTTGATACTGAAGAAGCACCAAGGCGGTAATGACCAGCATTTTATCCGCCAAGGGGTCCAAAAATTTGCCGAAGTCGGTCACTTGATTGTTTTTTCGTGCCAGATGCCCGTCGATGGCATCGGTGGCAGAGGCGATGGCGTAAATCGCCGCCGCGATCAGGGGACCCCAAGGGGCATCCACCAGCAAAAAGACCGCCATAAACACAGGGATCATCAGCACCCGCAGAAGGGTCAGCTTATTGGGTGTATTCATTCCACCATTCCTCCGATCAGATCATAGTCCATTATTTCTTCGATCTCCACCTGCACCAGATCGCCGGGGGCGACACTGCTTGCGGCGGTAAAGAAGATCTTGCCGTCGATGTCCGGTGCTTCCCGCACGCTTCTGCCGTACCAGCATTCGCCGAAGCGGTCATAGCCTTCCACCAAAACGGTTAAGGTCTTGCCCGGCATGGCGGCTTGCTTTTCTTCCACCACGTCGGTCTGCACCGTTTCGATGATCTCCCGCCGTTTTTCTTTGACCTCATCCTCGATCTGGTCGGGCATCTCATAGGCGGGGGTGCCTTCCTCTTTGGAATAGCAGAACACCCCTAATTTATCAAATTTCGCTTTGCGTACAAAGCGGCAAAGGGCATCGAATTCCTCCTCGGTCTCGCCGGGGAAGCCCACGATCAGGGTGGTGCGCAGGGTCACATCGGGTACCCGCGCCCGCAGGTTCTCCAAAAGGGAGAGCAGCTGCTCTTCGTCGCCCTTGCGGTTCATTCGTTTTAATACACTGCCCACACTGTGCTGAATGGGCATTTCAATATAAGGGATCAGTTTTTCCTCGGTGGCGAAAAGATCGATCAGTTCTTCGTCGATCTTATCGGGATAGAGATAAAGCAAGCGCAACCAGCAAAGCCCCTCGATCTTGGTCAGTTCCTTGATCAGGGCGGGGAGGCTGGGCTTGCCGTAAAGATCCGCGCCGTAGTTGGTGGTATCTTGGGCGATGAGGATCAGCTCCTTGGCGCCCTCTGCCACGCAAGCGCGGGCTTCTTCCAAAATGGTTTCCATCGGCCGACTGCGAAAAGGTCCTCGAATGGCGGGGATACAGCAGTAGGTGCACCGATTGTTGCACCCGTCGGCAATTTTGATATAGGCGGTATAGGCGGGGGTGGTGCGGAGACGCTCCCCTTCTAATTGGAGGTTTTCGTTGCTGTCGAACCAAGCCACCTTATTGCCGCGGAGCACTTCCTCCACCGCATCGGTGATCCGCTGAAAGCTGCCCACGCCCAAAAAGCCGTCCACTTCGGGCAATTCCTCGGCGATCTCCTTTTGGTACCGCTCCGAAAGGCATCCGGCAACGATGATCTTCTCCACCTTGCCCTCTGCCTTCAGCTGCGCCACCTCAAAGATGGTCTCCAAGGCCTCTGCTTTGGCGCTTTCAATAAAGCCGCAGGTGTTGATCACCGCCACTTGCGTGTCCTCCAGATCGGAGACCAGCGTGTAGCCTGCATTGCGGCAGGAAGCCATCATTTTTTCTGTATTGACGGTGTTTTTCTCACACCCTAAACCGATAAAGCCGATTTTAATCATCAAAATCCTCCGCTGCGCGATGCAGACCGTTGCGAATGGTTTCATAGTCAAAGCCAAGGCGCAAAAGACCTTGGATCACCTTTTGCACCTCTTTGGGATCGGAAAGGTTCCGATTGCGGTATTTGCCCGCAAGGTGGGCAAACACCGATTCTTCAAAGTCCGTTTCCAGCGCCTCCGTCGCTTCTTGGGCAAGGGGGGCGGGAATGCCCTTTTGGATCATCTCCGTCAGGATCCGCCGCGGACCCCAAAGCTTGCTTTGGGCATACCGCGCCGCAAGGCGGCGGGCAAGGCGGTCATCGTCGATAAACCCTTGCTCCTCCATTTTGTCGCAGGCCGCATCCGCTACCTGCGGCTCAATGCCGAAGCGGGTAAGCTTTTCATACAGCCGCTTGCGGGAAAGATCCCCGTAGGCAAGGTACTGATAGGCCTTTTCCTTGGCGGGCACCAACTGCGCCGCCAAAAGCAGCGCCTCTGCCTCCTCTTCGCCGAAGGGCGCGCCCACATAGAGGTCCTGTTGGGCGGTAAGCTCCAGCGGCAGGGTGGCATAAAATTCCCCGTCCACAAAAAGGTCCCGATGGTCGGGCTTTTGGGGATTGACCGCAAGGGCGGTAATGAGGGGTTTATTCGAAGTCATCGGCGGAAACATCTAAAGAGACCGCAGGTGCGGCGGGTGCCGCAGGCTCTGCCTTGGGAGCGGCAGCGGCGGCAGCCTTTTTAGGCTTTACCTTGCTGTCCATCTCTCTCAATGTGTCGAAATTCTCCCGAATGGCGGTCTCCAGCTCGGCGGCAATTTCGGGATTTTCCCGCAGGAAGTTCTTGGCATTGTCTCTGCCCTGACCGATGCGGTCTTCTTTGTAAGAGAACCAAGCACCGCTCTTTTTCACCAGCTTCAGCTTCTCGCCCAGATCCAGCAGCTCGCCCTCGCGGGAGATGCCTTCGCCGTACATAATATCAAATTCTGCGATCTTGAAGGGGGGAGAGACCTTGTTCTTCACGATCTTACATTTGGTGGCACTGCCGATCATCTCGCCGCCTGCCTTCAAGGTCTCGGTGCGGCGCACGTCGATCCGTACCGAAGAGTAGAACTTCAGCGCGTTACCGCCGGTGGTGGTTTCGGGGTTGCCGTACATCACGCCGATCTTCATCCGCAACTGGTTGATGAAGATGGCGGTACAGTTGGTCTTTGCCAAAACGCCGGTCAGCTTGCGAAGCGCTTGGCTCATCAGGCGGGCGTGGAGACCCACATGGGAGTCGCCCATCTCGCCTTCGATCTCGTTGCGGGGAGTCAGTGCGGCCACAGAGTCCACAATGATCAGGTCAATGGCACCGCTGCGCACCAACTGCTCCGCGATCTCCAGCGCCTGCTCGCCGCAGTCGGGCTGGGAGACCAAAAGATCATCTACATTCACCCCTAAGGCCGCCGCATAAACAGGGTCCAAAGCGTGCTCTGCGTCGATGAAGGCAACAATGCCGCCTGCCTTCTGGGCTTCTGCGGCAACGTGCAGAGCAACGGTGGTCTTACCGGAGGATTCGGGACCGTAAATCTCCACAATTCTGCCCTTGGGAATGCCGCCCACGCCCAGCGCCATATCCAGCGAAAGGGAACCGGTGGGGATCACCCCAACATTCATGTGGGCATTGTCGCCCAATTTCATCACCGCGCCGGCACCAAACTGCTTTTCGATCTGCTCTAAAGCCTTCGCCAGAGCGTCCTTTTTATCTGCCATATCAAACATCCTCCTCTATATAGAGTTCTTTATATATTTATACAGATTAATTATATAATAGAGATAAAAATAAATCAAGGGGAAGAGAAAACTTTTAGCGCTTCGCGCCCACATTTTGTGCGTCTTGTGCGTTGCCCCTTACCCTCATTCTATGACCGACCGCACAAATGAATTGTGCGGGAGAAGATAACGTAGCAGAGCACACAAATAGATTGTTCGGCAACAAATTCCACAGAGGGAAGCGCACAAATAGATTGTGCGGGAGAAGATTCTGTAGAGGGTGCGCACAAATGAATTGTGCGGGAGACAGAGAAGTGTGGGAGGGCGCACAAATAGATTGTGCGGCAGAGGGTATCACGGAAAGGATGCACAGCAGAACGCACAAATGAATTGTGCGGTAGAGGACTTCATAGAGGGGAACGCACAAATGAATTGTGCGGATGGGGAGAAAAAGGGTTGTTTTTTGCAGAGAGGTGCGGTAAAATTAGGATAGAGAAAAGGGGGAGATGAAGATGGAGCGTGTTTTCAGCAAGCGGTTGCGGCAATTAAGGATTGAGAAGGGCGTTTCGGCGAAGCATATGAGCCGAGAGCTTGGGATGACGGAAAACTACATTTACAACATCGAGGCGGGTTATGCTTATCCCTCTATGACACAGTTCTTTTCCATCTGCACATATCTTGACATTGCGCCGGCGAAGTTTTTAGTATTTGAGCCGGAGACGTCCGCCAAAGAGGATGAGTTGTTGGAAGCCGTTGACGGTTTTGACAACGAAAGGATACAACAAATAATTGAATATGCCAAAGGCATCCGATAAAAGATCCGCAATGCGGATCTTTTTTCTATTGCAAAAGAGGCGGCGGGGTGTTACAATACGAGGGTCACCTTAAGAAATAACGAGGAAAGAAAATGATGATACGGAAATTGGTAGGGGATCGCGCCTTTTACAGACGGCTTTTTGCCTTGGCGCTGCCCATTATGGTTCAAAACGGCATAACCAACTTTGTGAATATGCTGGACAATATTATGATCGGTCGGGTGGGCACCGTGGAGATGAACGGAGTGGCGGTAGCCAACCAGTTGTTCTTTGTGTTCAATCTGTGCATTTTCGGTGCGGTGTCCGGCGCGGGGATCTTCAGCGCGCAGTTTTACGGCAAAGGCGATGCCAAGGGCGTGCGGGACACCTTCCGCTTCAAGCTGATCTTTTGCGGTCTGCTGGTGCTTGGCGGCATCGGGCTGTTTTTGGGGGCTGGCGAGAGTCTGATCTCCCTGTATCTGCGGGGCGAAGGCAGTGCGGCGGATGCGGCGGCATCCCTTGGCTTCGGCAGAGGGTATATGAACATTATGCTGATCGGTCTTGTGCCCTACACGCTGGTGCAATGCTACTCCGGCACCCTGCGGGAGTGCGGGCGCCCCATGGTGCCCATGACGGCGGGGATCGTGGCGGTTTCAGTGAATTTGGTGTTCAACTACATCCTGATCTTCGGCAAATTCGGCGCCCCCGCCTTGGGGGTCAACGGCGCCGCCGTTGCCACCGTGCTTTCCCGCTTTGCGGAACTGCTGGTGGTGGCGTTCTGGACCCATTTCCACAAAGAGAAAAATCCCTTCATCATCGGGGCCTATCGCAGTCTGCGGGTACCCAAAAAGCTGGTGGGTCAGATCCTGGTGAAGGGCTTGCCCCTGATGCTCAACGAAGCCCTTTGGGCGGCGGGGATCGCCACCGTCAATCAATGCTATTCGGTGCGGGGTCTGAATGTGGTGGGTGCCCAAAACATTTCCCAAACCTTCTGGAATGTCTTTTCCATCGCGTTTATGGCGGTGGGGGTTGCCAACGGCATTATTTTGGGGCAGATGCTGGGCGCCAAGGATCAAAAGGGCGCCAAGGATGCCGCCAATAAGCTGATCGCTTTTTCGGTGTTTGTGAGCATTCTGGTGGGGGCGGTCTACGCCCTTGCCGCAGAGTGGATCCCCCTTGCCTATAACACCACCGACGAAATCCGCCTGCTTGCCACCCGCCTGATGCAGATCAGCGCCTTGGCAATGCCGCTGGATGCCTTTTCCCATGCCGCCTATTTTACTCTGCGCAGCGGCGGCAAGACCTTTATCACCTTCTTATTCGACAGCGGATTTGTTTGGGCGGTACATGTGCCCCTTGCCTTCTTTGTGAGCCGCTATACCGCCATGCCCATCCTGTTGCTCTTTGGGTTGGTGCAGTTGACCATCAGTCTGAAGGTGGTGCTGGGTTGGTACTTTGTGAAAAAGGGAATATGGATTAAAAATATAGTAGAAGAAACTTAAATTGAAGCACCCTCCTTTCGGAGGGTGCTTTTGCGATATTCGTGTAAAACACCAGCGAGATAACGTTCGTTGCGCTATGCGAAGACCGCGCGATATACGGCTTCGCCGTGCAAACGGGTTTGACAAATCTTTGAGCCCGTGATAGAATACGGAGCAGAAACACGCTGTCAAACAAGGAAGAGGGGTGTGAATCCCCCGCGATCCCGTCGCCGTGATGGACGATGGAGCAAGGCGTTTGACCACTGCACCGAGAACGGGTGCGGGAAGGTGCCTTAAGGTAACAAGAGCAATCCGAACCTGCCTCAAAGCGGGATATTTCGGCGCTTTTTACCCAATTTATTCTTGCAAGGCGTCAAGCCTTGCTGCACCTAAATTGAGCAAAAATCCCTCGAAATCTCCTCGCTTTGAGGTCGAAGATTTTGAAAAGTGCGCATTTTTGATCAATCAAGGCGCAAAACGGAGCCAATACTGCCGTATTGGCGAGTATTTTAACGAAGAGTGAACGAAAATCCGCCTTTTCAAAACAGATTCAGATTGCTCTTGTTACCTTACGCTCCGCTTGAGTCCTCAGCCGAAAGACTTCTTGACAGCGGATCGGAAAGACGGTCACGATGAATGACACCGCTCGCTTTGATCCTTTTCAGGCAGAAAAAGGAAAGAAGGGGCGGCAAAAAAGTTTTTTCAGATCAGTTTCGAATAAAATATAAGGAGAAAAAAGAATGCAAAAAAAGCAAAAATGGCTCATTGGCATTGGCGCGGCGGTCTTGGTGGTCGTTGCAGCGGTTGCCTTGCTTCTTTGGAAGGGTTTTTCTGCCGACCCCAATGAAGGTAGCAAAGCAATTACATTTGAGGTGGTGTTAAAGGACGGCTCGTCCACCGAGTTTGACCTTTCCACCGATAAAGAATATTTGGCGGATGCCTTGGTGGAAGAGGGCTTGGTGGAGTACGCCGCCGACGGGTTTTATACCACCATCAACGGTGTGACCGCCGACTGGAGTGTGGATCAGGGCTGGTGGTGTATTACCAAGGACGGAGAGATGACTGCGGTGGGAATGAACCAACTGGTCATTGCCGACGGTGATCACTATGAAGCGACCTACACCATCGGTTCTTAACCTGCGGGAGCTGGTTGCCTTGGCGGTGTTTGCCGCCTTGATGGTTGCCTTTCAGGTGGCAATGGCGCCCTTGACCAACATCGAAGTGGTGACCCTCTTGATCATTCTGGCAACGGTACGGCTTGGATGGAAGTCCATGCTTTCCGTGGCGGTGTTTGTGGTTTTGGAGGGGTTGATCTACGGGTTTCATATCTGGTGGATCAACTATTGCTATGTCTGGCCGCTTTTGGTGGTGATGGTGATGGCCTTGCGCCGCTGGAGCCACCCCCTTTTATGGACGGTGGTGGGCGGTCTTTACGGCCTCTTCTTCGGCACCCTTTGCTCCCTGCCGTATTTTTTGACCGGCGGATGGGGCGCAGGCTTTGGCTATATTATCAGCGGCATCCCTTATGATCTGGCTCATATGATCGGGAATGTGGTTTTGATCTTCCTGCTCTATCGGCCTTTGGAAAAGGTCCTGCTGCGGGTGTTGCCGGCGCCAACCGCGCCAACGAAATAAATTCCTTGGGGGATTTATTTCATTTCACATTCTGCCGCAGGCAGAATATTTCACAAGGCGCAAAGCGCCTTATTTCACATTTTGCGTCAGCAAAATATTTCACTAAAAAAGAGGGATCAGCCGAAAGGCTGATCCCTCTTTTCATTTTGAAGAGAAGTAAATGCAAGGAGCAAAAGCCCCCCGCCGAGGATGCAAAGGGCGGCGGGGAGTCCCAAGGAGCGGGAAACAAAGCTCCAAAAAAGGGCACCCACGGGCATCGCCCCCACGGTGACCACCGTATAGAGCCCCATCACCGCGGTGACCTCTTCCTTTTGGGCGGCTTTGGAGAGGGAGAAGACCGCCAGCGCAAAATACCAAAAATCCAAAATGCCGTAGAGCAGGATGCAAGCCCCTTGCAACCAAAGGTTGGGGAGCAAGGCAAGGGCGATGTTGAGAGCACCCATTCCCCCCACCAAAAGGGCGGCGGGCGGCGATTTTTTGCATTTGGATTTTAGGAAAAAGCCCAAAAGAGCGCCCGCGCCCAAAAGACCCATGGCAAGACCGTAGGAGCCGCTGCCCAGCCCCGCCTCCTTCACCAGCGCCACAAAGGTCACATTATAATTGGTGGCAAAAAAGGCGGTGAGAAAGATGCCCGAAAGGGCGGGAAGCCATCGGCGGAGGATCGGCTTTTTCTGCGCCCCCGCAGAGGGGATCTTCAAAAAGCAAAGAAGAGCAATGGAGGGGAGAAAGGAACAAAAATTCACCAAAAAGGGCACCGTCGCCCCGAATTTGGCATAGAGGAGTCCTCCCAAAATAGGGCCCGCTCCGCGGGCGGTATAGGTGACCACCGTTAAGAGGGCGGTGCCCTTGGAAAGGTCGCGGCTCAAGCGGCGAGGCAGGCTTTGATAGATGGGGGTCTGAAAGGCACGCACCACCCCCCAAAAGGCGCCGAAGAGCAGTAAAAAGGGGAAGGTGATCCATCCCTTCAGGGAAGAAAACCAAAGCACCCCCGAAAGGGCGGCAAGGAGCCCTTCGCTTGCGATCAGCCACCCTTTTTGGGGGCGGCGATCCAGCCACCGCCCGAAGGGATAGGAAAGGACTGCCACCGGCAGGTAGCAGGCGATCATATAAAAAGCGAGGCTGTAAAGCCCGCCCGCCTCTTCCGCGGTGACCCAAGAGAGCACCAAGGTCTGCACATAGCCGCCGGTCAGGGAGCAGGCTTGGGCGATCAATAAAAGAATAAACAAAATGTCACACTACTTTCGGAAAAATCGATTTGGTAGTAGTGTGACATTCTTTGGGTTAATCTATGCGTTAATCTATGCGTCCCGTCAGTTCTCCTTCAAATTTTAAGGAGGGGAAATCCTGCTGGCGCAACGCCTCATAGGCGATGATCGCCACCGAATTGGAAAGGTTTAGGCTGCGGGCATCGGGGATCATGGGAATGCGGATGCATTCTTCGGGATGCTGCTTCAAGATCCGCTCGGGCAGACCGCGGGTCTCTCTGCCGAAGATGAAGAAAATCTCCTCCTCGGCGGGGTAGGAAAGATCACTGTAGGTATGCTTGGCCTTGGTGGTGCAAAAATATTTTTTGCCCACCCCTGCGGTGGCCTTTTCAAAGTCCTCATAGGATTTATGCACGGTGAGGTTTAAGTATTTCCAATAATCAAGACCCGCTCTTCGCACCGCTTTTTCATCAATGGAGAAGCCCAAGGGCTCCACCAAGTGTAAAGCACATCCGGTGGCGGCGCAGGTGCGGGAAATATTGCCGGTGTTTTGAGGGATCTCCGGCTCCACAAGCACAATATGGATCATATTCTCAGTCCTTTCATTTTCAACATATTACCATAATAGCAAAATTTTTTCAATCATATAATGAAAAGACGGAAAGCCGTCCATAATAGAAGCAGTACTCGCAGGAGGGTTGATATGATGGAACGATTTTCAAAATTGGCCGCCCACGCGCTGGAGCGGAGTCTTTCGGTGGCGGAGGAGCTGGGGCATACCTATTTGGGCAGTGAACATCTGCTTTTGGGGCTGATCAAGGAAAGCGACGGGGTGGCGGCGCGAATGCTCATCGGAAAAGGCATCACCGCCGATAAGGTGGAAAAGAGTATCCGCAAGCGGATGGGCACGGGAAGCCCCACCCTGCTTTCCATTCACGATATGACCCCCCGCTTGGAGAGCGTGATCACCAAAGGGGGGAGCATTGCCCATCGCTTCGGGTTTTCGGTGGTGGGCACCGATCATCTTTTGATGGCCCTTTGCGAGACCCCCGAAGCGGCAGGTTATAAAATTCTTGCCGAAACAGGCTGTGAGCCCCGCAAGCTGGCAAGCACCCTGCAGGAGCGGATGGGTCTTTGCGACCTGCCGCTACAAAATGAAAAAACCAAATCCCGCGGGGGAAAGGCACTTTCCAAATATGCGGTGAACCTGACCAAAGAAGGGCTTTTCGGCACCGCCCACCCGCTGATCGGGCGGGAGCAGGAGTTGGCACAGCTGATGAGCGTTTTGGTGCGGCGGAATAAAAATAACCCCTGCCTCATCGGTGAGCCGGGGGTAGGGAAGACGGTGATCGTGGAGGGTCTTGCCCGCAATATTATGCTGGGCGAGGTGCCCGCCGCCCTGCGGGACTTTCAAATTTATATGCTGGATCTCACCGCCCTGATCGCAGGCACCAAATATCGGGGAGAATTTGAGGAACGGTTAAAAGCCTTGCTGGAGGAGGCGGAAAAAGACCCCAATCTGGTGCTGTTTATAGATGAAATGCACATTTTGGTGGGGGCAGGCGCCGCCGAGGGTGCCATTGATGCCGCCAATATTTTGAAGCCTGCCTTGGCACGGGGAAAGATCAAGGTGATCGGCGCCACCACCTTGGAGGAATACCGCCGCTATATTGAAAAGGACGGCGCCTTGGAGCGGCGGTTTGCCCCCATTCAGGTGGAGGAGCCCTCCGAGGAGCAGACCCTTGCTATTTTGAAGGGCATTCGGGCGGGGCTGGAGGAGCACCATCGGGTGCGCTACCCCGATGAGACCCTTTCCGCCGCCATTCGCCTATCCTCCCGCTATATGGGGGATCGGTTTTTGCCCGATAAGGCCATCGACCTGCTGGATGAGGCAGGGGCAAAGGCGCAGTTGCGCGCCTTTGAAGAGGGGGGAAAGTCCAAGCGAAGCCGTATTTTACAGATGCAGGGGGAGCTGGATCGGCTGATGCGCTCCCGCCAATTCACCGCCGCCTTGGAGATGAAGGAGGAACTGGATCAGCTGCAGACTTTGAGTGAGCGGGAGGAACCCGCCTCTTCGGGAACGGTGACCCCCGCCGCCATCACCGCCTTGGTGGCGGAAAAAACAGGGATCCCCTTGGGAGAGGGGGAGGAGGCTATGTACCTGAACCTGCCTGCCCGCCTTTCGAGGCAGTTGATCGGGCAGGAGGAGAGCGTGCAGACCCTATGCTCCGCCCTTTTGCGCAGCCGCACGGGGGTGGCAGACCCCAACCGCCCCGCCTGCTCCTTTTTGTTCTGCGGACCCACAGGGGTGGGTAAGACCCGTCTTGCAAGGCTTCTTGCCAAAGAGCTGTTCGGCAAGGAGGAGGCGTTGATCAAATATGATATGGGAGAGTATATGGAGCCCCATTCCGTTTCCCGCCTGATCGGCTCCCCGCCGGGGTATGTGGGCTTTGAGGAGGGGGGAGGTCTGGTGCGCCGTATGCGGAGCCATCCCTATTCCATTGTGGTGTTTGATGAGATCGAAAAGGCTCATAAGGATGTAATGCACATCCTCTTGGGGATTCTGGACGAAGGGCGGTTGACCGACGGGCAAGGGCGCACTGCCGATTTTCGCAATGCGATTATTATTCTCACCTCCAATTTGGGCAGCGGCAGCTTGGGGGAAAGTCCGTTGGGCTTCGGAGAGTCTTCCGCCGACCTGCAAAAGCAGGTGAAAAAGGCGGTGGAAAAGGCCTTTTTGCCTGAATTCATCAACCGTTTGGATGAAACGGTGGTCTTTCGCCCCTTAGAGCAGGAGGATCTTACCCGCATTGCAAAGTTAGAGCTTGAGGAGCTGACCCGCCGCTTGGAAGAAAAGGGAATTTCCGTGACCTTCGCCGAAGAAGTGGCGGCAGTGGCGGCGGAGCGGGGCTTCGATCGGCGCTACGGTGCCCGCGCGGTGCGCCGCTTGGTGGAAAAGGAGATCGGCGGCACCCTTGCGGCGCGGCTGGCGGAAGGGGCTTTGCCCCAAGGGGAATGGACAGCGGAAATGCTGTTCCCCGATTGTAAAGTTTTCCAAAAGCGTTGACTTCCTACCCAAAAATAGGTACAATGAGACCGTGAGTTTACAATAAAGGAGCTTATAAAATGAAACTGAATTATAAAAGAACCTTTTTGATCGGCCTTGCGTTTATGGCCATCAGCGCCTTTTGGCAGCTTTACGATAACGCGGTGCCTTTGATGCTGGAAAAGACCTTCCATGTGGGTGCGGATATCAGCGGCTATATTATGGCCGCCGATAATGTGCTGGCGGTGTTCTTACTGCCCATCTTCGGTGCCTTTTCCGATCGGGTCAATACCCGCTTCGGCAAGCGGAAGCCTTTCATTATCATCGGCTCCTGCTTGGCGGCGCTGATCATGCTTTTGGTGCCGGTGGCCAATGCCGCAGGCAATCTGGTGTTTTTTGTGGTGGTGTTGGGTCTGTTGCTGATCGTGATGGGTACCTACCGTTCCCCCGCCGTGGCGCTGATGCCCGATGTGACCCCCAAGCCCCTGCGCAGTAAGGGCAATGCGGTCATCAATCTGATGGGCTCCTTGGGCGGCATTATGACCTACCTGATCGTCTTTATTTTGATCAAGGATAAATCCTTGACCAATTATCCTTATGTTTTTGCCATCATTTCCGGCTTTATGGTGACCTGCGCCGTGGTGCTGGGGCTTACCGTGAACGAGAAAAAACTGGTGGCGGAGATGCCCCCCGAGCCGGACGAGGTGACCGAGGATGGGGAAGAGAAGCCCATGCCCCGCCCTGTGAAGAAGAGCTTGATCTTCTTATTGCTCTCCGTTTCTTTGTGGTTTATGGCTTATAATGCGGTGAGCACCGCCTATTCCCGCTATGTGGACCATGTGTGGGATAAAAACCAAGGGGCAGGCGCTTTTATGATGATCATTGCCATGCTGGTGGCAACCGCCAGCTTCCTGCCTGTGGGTCAGCTTTCCTCCCGCTTGGGGCGCAAAAAGGTGATCTTGGGCGGGGTGACCCTCCTTGCCGTTGCCTTTGCGCTGGGCTTTGCCTTCCCCCAATACGGGCTTCACGCCTATCTCATTATGGCCATCATCGGCATCGGCTGGGCGGCCATCAATGTAAACTCCTATCCCATGGTGGTGGAGATGAGCAAGGGAAGCGATGTGGGGAAATACACAGGACTTTATTATACCTTCTCCATGTCTGCCCAGATCCTCACACCCATTCTGTCGGGCTATCTCTTTAAGTCCTTCGGCTATGAGGCCATGTTCCCCTATGCTCTGGTCTTTTCGGTGCTGGCATTTATCACCATGCTGTTTGTGAAGCACGGCGACAATCGCCCCCAAGCAAGAGGCGGCTTGGAAGCCTTTGATGTTGAGGATTGAGTATGACGGTCATTTGGATTTTTTTGATACTTGCGGCGGCGGTTTTTGCCCTTTGGGTGTTTATGATCGCCCCGCGCCCCTGTAAAAACCCCTTGATCAAGACCCTGCAAAAGGCGCGGTATGCCCATCGGGGCTTGCACCATATTAAAGCGGGCGTGCCCGAAAACTCCATGCTTGCCTTCGGGCTTGCGGTGAAGGAGGGTTTGGGGATCGAATTGGATGTCCACCTGTCCAAGGACGGAAAGCTGGTGGTGGAGCACGATGATACCCTCAACCGTACCGCAGGGGATCCCCGCACCATCGAAAGCAGTAATTGGAGCGACCTGAAGGGCTTGCGTCTGGAGGGTACCCAAGAGACCCTGCCCCTTTTGGAGGATGTGTTCCGCTTGGTGGAGGGCAAGGTGCCCCTGCTCATCGAGATGAAAACGGTGGGCGGCAACCAAAAGATCTTGGCGGAAGCGGTGGCAAAGGCCCTTGAGACCTATCAAGGTCCCTATTGCGTGGAAAGCTTCGATCCGCGGGTGCTGTATTTCTTCGGCAAATGCGCCCCCAAGGTCATTCGGGGGCAGTTGGCGGGGAATGTCTGCAAAGAGGCCTCCAATGTGTCGCCCCTCATTAATTTCTTGCTGAAAAATTTATTGGTGAATGTGATCTCCCGACCGGACTTTGTGGCGTATAACTATCAGGATCGGGAGAACAGATCCTTCCGCCTGTGCCGCTTTTTGTTCCGCCCGCCTTTGTTTTTTTGGACGGTGAAATCGGTGGAGGGGGAGAACATCTCCGCCGAAGCCAAGGCGGCACCTATTTTTGAAAGGTTGGACGGTTGGAATGATACGGTTTAATAACGATTATAATCGGGGTGCTCACCCCGCCATCTTAAAGGCGCTGGAAGCCACCAACAGCGAAAGCTACGGCGGCTACGGCAAGGATATTTGGTGCGAAAAGGCGGCCGCCGCCATCCAAAAGCACCTGAATGCGCCCCATGCGCAGGTTCATTTCTTGGTGGGCGGTACCCAAGCCAACTTCACCGTGATCGCAGGGGCGCTGAAGCCCTACCAAAGTGTGATCGCCGCCGAGAGCGGGCACATCCATGTCCATGAGACCGGCGCGGTGGAGCATATCGGGCATAAAATTCAGGCACTTCCCCAAAAGGACGGAAAGATCACCGCCCTGCAGGTGAAAGAGCAGGCAGAGGCCTACCGCCAAAGCGGGATCCAAGAGCATATTACCCAACCGAAGATGGTGTATCTCTCCTATCCCACCGAGTTGGGCACCCTCTATTCCAAAGAGGAGCTGGAGGCCATCTCCGCCGTTTGCAGGGAATATGGGCTGTACTTATTCATCGACGGCGCCCGCTTGGGCTACGGTCTTGGCGCCGATCCCCAAATGACCCTTGCAGATCTTGCCCGCCTTGCGGATGCCTTTTATATCGGCGGCACCAAGTGCGGATGCCTGTTTGGAGAAGCGGTGGTGCTGTTGAACCTTGCATTGCAGGAGGATTTTCGCAGTAATATCAAGCAAAACGGCGGAATGCTGGCAAAGGGCTGGTTGTTGGGTCTGCAGTTTTATACCCTCTTTCGGGACGGGCTGTATTTCGAGATGACCCGCAAAGCGGTGGAGCAGGCAACGCGGATCCGCACCGCCTTTTTGGCGCAGGGGATCCCTCTTTATGTGGACAGCCCCACCAATCAGCAGTTTGTGATCCTGACCCAAGCCCAGCAGGAAGCCTTGGCAGAGCGGTTCACCTTTGAATTTGAGGAGGCTCTGCCCGACGGTCGGGCGGCGGTGCGCTTCTGCACCGCGTGGAGCACCGAAGAGGAAGAAGTGGATGCCCTTCTTGCCGCCATCAAGACCCTTTGAAAGGAAGTGTGACCCTTGAAAAAGATCGAATATACCATGCTGCCTTGGTGGGATGTGTTAAGCGCGGGGCGGATCGTGCCCGTGCTGGGATTTCTCTTGGTGGCGTGGTGGCTTTTTGCAAGCCTGTTCAGAAAATATAATTCCTCGGTGCGCCGCGGCACCTTCTCGGTGATCGATCATACCGTGTGGCCGCTGCTGCTGAATACCGTGGTGTATACCGTGCTGTTTTGGTATTGGGCGGCGCCCATCGCCGCAGGGCTTTCTTATGTCTTTGAAGCCATCATCCGCAATGAGCAAAAGCGTGCCTTCGAAGAGGAGCGGCTGGGTCGCTTCGGGATGAATCGGGAGATCAAGGATCTGCGGGGCGAGGCTTTTAATGACCTGCCCATCGAGGAGCAGCTTGCCTATCGGGATCAGGTGCAGCCCTACCGCTTCACTTGGTGGAAGCATATGCTCCTTTGCGTCATCCTGCCGTTTCTTGTTGTTTTATTGTTGGAACGGTTGGGATTCGGTAACTATTTATTTAAGGTGTATTCCTATTAAACAACCGAACGAAAAAAGAGGCATAGATTTCTGTGCCTCTTTATATTTGAAAAAATGGGTTTCACAACATTTTGTTGTGAAACAAAAGAACCAAAAAGAAAAAAGAGATTGCAAAATTGCAATCTCTTTTTTATTCTGTCGTTTTAGAATTTGAACGCGTCTTCGAAGGAGTCGATATAATGCTTTCCGGTCTTTTTCAACTCTTCCCAAAGCTCCGGCTTATGGTTATCGTAAACGGAAACGGTATCGTAGCCTGCCTTGGTGGCATTGGTCACGGCGGTCAGGTTATCGTCGTAATAGGTGATCTCCTCCACCTTTACTCCCAGCACATCTGCCACATGGAGGAACAGATCGGGGGAGGATTTGCTCATCTTAAAGTCTTCCACCGACCAAACCTCATCAAACAGGTCATAGACCCCGTTGTTTTTCAAGCAGGGATCGGTGGCGGGGTGGGGGCTTGCGGTCAGCACAAAGAGCTTGGCGCCGCCTGCCTTCAGGTGCTCCAGATATTCCTTCACAAAGGGCTTCAGCCGAATTTCGGTGGCATAAACGGGGAAGAGGTTATCCTCCATCTCCTTGACCAAGCCCTCTACCGTGCCTTGGATGCCCAGCTCGTCGATGTAATACTCGGCGCTTTTGGTGTAACCCAAGGGGGTGAGGATCTCGATCATCTCGGGACCGTAAGAATATCCCCGATCGTCCAGCAATTTCAAAATACCCTTGGAATAATAGGGCATGGAATTGACCAAGGTGCCGTCCAAATCAAAACCGTAAACTTTGTTCATTCTTCTCTTTTCTCCTGTTTTTTTAAGGTGACAAAAGTAATCCGAACCCTGTTCTAAAAAGGCGGATTTCTGCTCACCCTTCGTTAAAATACTCGCCAATGCGGCAGCATTGGCTGCGGTTTATGCCTTGGTTGAACAAAAATCCGCTCTTTTTAGAATCTTCGACCCCAAAGCAAGGAGATTTCGAGGGATTTTTGCTCTATCTTTTATGCAGATCGGCTGCCGCCGATCAAATAAAAATAAGTGAAAAGCACCGAAATGTCCTGCTTTGAGGCAGGTTCGGATTACTCTTGTCACCTTATACTTCGTAATCAAAAGAGGCACGGCTTGCCACATTGGGGAGCACCAATCCGTTGGCGATGGCCTGATGGGCGGGGTGGGTCTGGTAAGCCTCCAGCGCCTCTTTACTCTCAAAGGCGGAATCCATCATCAGGTCCCCTGCGGAGCAAGGGAAGCCCTCGGTGAGGATGTGCATCTCCAAAAGACCGTCGATGGTGCCTAAAAGACCCTCCAGCTTTTCTTTGATCTGCGCCTTCACTGCGTCTTTTTCGGCAAGGTCCTCTTTTAAGGACCAGATAATCATATGTTTAACCATCTTTTTTTCTCCTGAACATTAGTTTTTGCAACTCTTTTTCGCTATGCGCGGGCAACAGACCCATTTTGGAAAAGGGCGGAATGACCAGCGCGAAAAAGACCGCCATAATCACCACTTCGATGGGCAAAAGCAGGGTGTTTTTCACCAAGCTGCCCCCCAGCACAAAGAGATAGCCTTTTCCGTAAAGAATGGAGCTCCAAAGGGCATTCAGCCCCACGTGGCAGAGATAATTGGTACAGATCTTTGCCAAGGTCAGCCGCATAAGGGTGATCTTTTGGCGGTAGAAAAACAGACCGTAGATCAAAGAGACCAGCGCCTCTGTCAGCAGATAGCCGGGGAAATAGGCATAGCCGGTGTTGGCAATAAAAAAGCATAAGGTATCCACCACCGCGGCGATCAGCACCCCTGTAACGGGACCGTAGACCGCACAACCGAATGCGATGATGAAAAAGGTCAGCTTGATCTCCAATCCCATATAGACGGGGATCCGTGCAATGCCGTCCAGCCCCACGGTGATGGCGCAGATCAGCGCGGCAAACACCAAGTGGCGGATGTCTTTCAGTTCCATGGCGGAAAGACGCCAATATTCTTTTGAAAAGATCTTCATAAAAACCTCCAGCGGGATGCGAGATCTGCACGGCGGGAACCCCTTCGTTCCAAAGACAACTCCCCGTTCTTCGGACACGTGACCCGCAGGTCTCTACTCCAGAGTAATAGACTTGATTATCTTATCACAGATTTTGTTATTTTTCAAGGATAAATGCGCGCAAAATGTCGATGCTTTGAGCGGCGGCCTTGGCGGCGAAGGTGGGATAGTCCATTTTGGCATCTCCGCCCGCACCGTCGGAAAGGGTGCGCAGGACCCCGAAGGGCACGCGGTTGATATAGCAGACCTGCCCGATGGAAGCCCCTTCCATCTCACAGCAATCGGCGGCGAAGGTCTTGCGGATGGCTTCCTTTTTCTCATCGTCCGCAATGAATTGATCGCCGGAGGCGATCCGCCCCACCCGCACGGGAAGTGCCAATTTTTCGGCGGCGGTCTTCAGCGCGGCGGTGAGTTTTTCGTCGGCGGGCAGATAAATCTTATTGATCCCCGAAAGAAGACCCTTGGGGTCGCCGATGGGGGAGGTATCCATATCGTGCTGCACCACATCCTGCGCCAGCACCACATCCAGCACGCGATCCTCAGGGTTCAGTCCCCCTGCCACACCGCAGTTGATAATGCAATCGGGCTTATAATTTAAGATCATGGTCTGGGCGCAAAGGGCGGCAAAGACCTTGCCGATGCCGCAGGTGGCAACCACCACCGCCTTGCCCTGCCAAAGACCTTGGGTGAAGAGGATGCCGCTGACGGTCTCCTCTGTTTTTTCTGTCATTTCCTGCCGAATGGCGGCGGTCTCCGCCTCCATGGCGCCGATCAATCCGATCATAAGCGATCCTCCAATGTTTCCAAAATGGGAATGTGATATTTTTGGGCAATGGCAGAGAGTGCCTCCACCTCCTGCGGGTCATAGGTGACCCAAGGGGAATGGGCATCGGTGCCGATCACACCGAGGTTCCCTTCCTCTGCCGCCAGCTCCCAAAAGAGAGGGCGGGGGTAGATGCGCTTGGTACGCAAGCCTTGACCGTTCAGTTCCAAGGGGATGTCCATCCGCTTTGTCTCTTGGCAAAGGCGGCGCATCTGCTTGCGATAAACCGACTCGTCGCCCGTAAAATGCACAATATCGGGATGGCAAAGATAAAGGAATTTCCCTGTGGAAAGCCCCTCCAGCACCTGATCCACATAGCTTGCCAGCCGTTGCTCTTCGCCGAACGGAAGGGTGCAATCGGTATAGGAGCCGTCCTCATTGATAATAAAATGCTGACCCAAAAGAAGATAGTCCACCCCGCCCGCTTCGTCCATCAGCTCCAACTGTTTGGGAAAGCGCTTGGGATGGTATTCTGCCTCCAGCCCGCAATGGATGGTTATCTGCTCCTTGAATTGCTCCTTGAGCTGGCGGACGGTTTTGATATATTCCGGCAGTTGGCGGCACCGCATCCGCACCCCCAAATGATCAAACCGCTCAAAGGGGTTGGGGATATGGTCGGAAAAGCCTAAGATCTTCAATCCGCCTTCCGCCGCGTTTTGCACATATTGCCATTCAAAGCCGCGGGCGTGATGACAACGGTAGGTATGGGTATGGTAATTGGCGATCATCGAATTCCTTTCAGCCTCTTTCCGAGGCGCGCCCCCAAGGGCGCCAACAACAGGTCTTTTGCCAAGTAGGGCAAGGAGCCCAAAAGGAAGCTTTGCCAAAGGGTGTTTTGGGAAACAAGGGAAAACTGAACCGTTCCCAAAAGGTGGCAGACCGCCACCCCCAAAAAGCACCAAGGCAAGGAGCATCCGCAAAGGAATGCCAAGGGCAAAAAGCTCCATAAAAAGCCGCCGGTATAGCCCAGCAGGTGGGCAAGCCCGCCCTGAAAGCCGAAAAAGACCGGCGCACCCGCCGCGCCCAGCAGCAGCCAAACTCCCACCGCAAGGGGTGCATCCTTTTTGCCCAGATACCCGCCCAAAAGCGCGCATCCCCCCACCTGCAAGGTCAGGGGCACACCCCCAAGCGGCAGAGCAAGCTGGGAAAGGAGCGCCATCAGGGCGGCACCCAAGGCAATGCGGGTCAAGCGTTTTGCGTTCATCGGTAATCCTCCAAGGTCACTTCCCCCGAGGAAAAGGCGCGCAAAATGCCGTCTCTCTCCAGCAGAAGAGCCCCTGTTTCATCGATTCCTTCTACCTTCCCGCGGAACTGCTCGTTGCCCCGCACCACCGTTACGGTCTTGCCCGTAAGATAGGCGCGGCGGCGATATTCCGCCAAGCAGGCGGGAAAAGAATCTTGGTGATAGCGTTCAAAAAACCGATCCAAAACGGCGGCACCCAAGCGGGGCAAAAGCGCCTTTTCCTGCGGAGCGTTCAGCGCATCCGCAATGGGAGCAAGGGCACCGAACCCTTGGGCAGGGGCGTAAACATTCAGCCCGATCCCCAAAATGCAATAGGCAAGCCCGCCGTTGGGGTCGGTGACCCCTTGGGCAAGGATGCCCGCCACTTTTTTATCGCCTTTATAAAGGTCATTGACCCATTTTATTTGCAAAGAAATGCCGGTGCATTGCTCCACCGCCTCCGCCACCGCCACTGCGGCGGTGAGGGTGATCTCGGCGGCATCGCACCCTTTGGGCGGGCGCAGCAGTACCGAAAAATAAAGCCCTGTTCCCTTGGGAGAGAAAAAGGGTCTGCCGAAGCGGCCGTAGCCCCCTGTTTGCCCGTGGGCAAACACCGCAGTCCCCTCCCTGGCGCCGCTTTCCGCAAGGGTGCGAAGCACCTGATTGGTGGAGGCGGTCTCCGAAAGAACGGTAACGGCATAATCCCCCGCGGCAAAGCCGCGAAGTTCTTCGGCGGTATACAATTTATCCTGCTCTTGTATATTCATAGCTCTTATTATAGGGGAAAAGGGTGTGGATTGTCAAGAAAGGGGCAAAAGCATAAGCCCCAAAAGGGCGAAAAGCAGGGTGGGCAGTGCCACCGCGGCACCGTATTTGGTAAACTGCCCGAAGGAAAGGCGGATTCCTTGGGCTTTCAGCAGTTGCATCCACATCATCCCCGCTAAAGCACCCATGGGGGTGAAAAAGGCACCCAGATTGGAGCCGATCACCGCGCTGTAAAGCGCGGGAGTGGCCGAGGCATCGGTGATCCCTGCGGTGATCTCCGCAAAAAGCACGCTCATGGGGATGTTGTTCATCAGATTGGCACTGAAAAAAGAGGCAATGCCGTAGGCAGGGATGGCAGGCAAGGGGGCAAGGAGCTCCGTCAGCGTGGCGGTCACGCCCGTTTCCTTTAATGCCAACACCACCACAAACATAGAAAGCACAAAGGGTGCCATCTCAAAGGGTCCCCGCTTCAAGGTATCGGTCAAAAGGGAAAGGTTGCGGCGGCGGAAGGCAAGCCACAGCCCCGCCCAGAAAAAGAGACTGCAAAAGGCGCCGAAGGAGATCAGCCACATGGGCAGATCCAGCGCCGAAGAGAGCACCATCAGCAAAATGCAGGCGCCAAGATGCGCCACCCCCAAAAGCACCATGGGTCGATCCAAACGGGCGGTGGGGATAAAGTCGCGGGAGAGGGGAGCCTCCAGCTTCCTGCGAAAGAGCAGCCAAAGGGCAAAAAGGGAAGCGAACCCTGCCAAAAGGGTGGGGAGCGCCATGGCTTTCAGGTAGGCGAAAAAGCCGATCCCCCCGCCGGTGGCAAGGTAGATGTTGGTGGGGTTGCCGATGATCAGGATCATACTCCAAGTGTTGGCGGCCACAAACTCGCAAAAGAGATAGGGAAGGGGATCCACCCCGGCCCGACGGGTGAAATAGCAAATAAAGGGGGTAAAGGTCAAAATGATAATATCATTGGAGGTAAAGACCGTCAGCACCGAGACGGTGGCATAGAGAATAAAAAACAGCGCCTTTTGGGAGCCGCCCGCCTTGCAGAGCAGGGTCTCTGCCAGATAGCGGAAAAAGCCCGCCCGATCCAAAAAGACCGAAAGAAGGGTCATGGAAAAAAAGAGCACCAAGATCTTCAAAGGATTAACGGCGGTGGGCGCGGTCAGCCCTTGCCATACCTGCTCCAAAGAAAGAGCACCGCCCGCCACCAGCAGAACGGCACCGAACAGGGGCGGCAGCCAATAGATACTGATCTGCTCCCCGCGGAGATTGATGGAAGGCTTTAAAAAGACCAGCGCGATCAAAGCGGCGCAGGTCAGGATACTGATGAGTATGGAATAGATCATTTGAATTCCCCCGTTTCGCGGGATATTTTAACATATTCTATTGCCATATTCAACCGAAAGTGCTAAAATATTTTCCATGAAAATCATCAGAAGTAATCGAAAAACCATCAGCCTGCGCATCAACCGCCAAGGGGAGGCGGAGGTGCGGGCGCCTTACCTTTGCCCCCGCGGGGTCATCGACCGTTTTTTGGAGGATCATCGGGAGTGGCTGGAGCGGCAGCTGGCAGATTGGCAACCGCCCAAGGAGCATTCCGCCCAAGAGCTGGCGGAGCTGCGGCAGCAGGCAAAGGAATACTTCCCTGCGCGGGTGGCGTATTATGCCCAAATCATGGGGGTGCACCCTGCGGGGGTGAAGATCACCTCCGCCAAGACCCGCTACGGAAGCTGTTCCCCCAAAGGGGGCATCTGCTTCTCCCTTTACTTAATGGAAAAAAGCCCGCGGGCGCGGGATTATGTGGTGGTCCATGAGCTTGCCCACCTGCGGCGGCGGGATCATTCCAAGGAGTTTTATAAGATCGTGGCGGCAGTGATGCCCGATTATAAAGAACGGATAAAGGAACTGAAAAAGCAATGATCAAAAAGTTCATTCAATACTATAAGCCCCACCAAAAACTCTTTTGGTGGGATATGGTCTTTGCGGTGCTGGGGGCGGGGATCACCCTGATCCTGCCGCTGATGGTGCGAAAGATCACCGGCGATTTTATTTACCGCCCTGCCGATGAAGCCCTGCGGCTGATCCTGCTCTATGCGGCGGGGATGCTGGCGCTCATCGCCTTTGAGGCCTATTGCACCTATTTCACCGCCTATTACGGGCACATTATGGGCGCCCGTATGGAATATGATATGCGGGACGAGCTGTTTCACCATTATCAGCGGCTCTCCTTTAGTTTCTATGACAACCAAAAGGTGGGCGCCCTGATGAGCCGCATCGGGAACGATCTTTTCGACATTGCCGAGCTGGCGCACCACGGACCCGAGGATCTTTTTATCTCCGCTATCAAGCTGATCGGCTCCCTTGCCATTATGATGAGCGTCAGCTGGAAGCTGGGACTGGTGGCCTTGTTCATCCTGCCCTTTATGATCCTTTATGCAGGCTCCTGCAACCTCAAGATGAAAAGCGCCTTCAAGCAAAACCGCATCCGCACCGCCGAATTCAATGCGGGGGTGGAGGATAACCTTTCCGGCATTCGGGTGGTGAAATCCTTCGCCAATGAAGAGGTGGAGGGCAAAAAGTTCCGCGCAGTCAACGACGGTCTTTTGGCAAGTAAGAAAAATGCCTATAAAGCCATGGGCACCTTCCATTCGGGGCTGGGGGCATTCACCACCTTTATCACCGTGGCGGTGCTGGTGGCAGGCGCCATCCTCATCTCCAAAGGGATGCTCACCGTCACCGACCTGATCACCTTTATGCTCTATATCAATAACTTCACCGAGCCGGTGCGCAAGCTGATCAATTTCACCGAGCAGTTCCAAAACGGTGCCACCGCCTTCGGCCGCTTTCGGGAGATGGTGGAGGTGGAGGTGGAGATCCAAGATCTGCCCGATGCCCAAGAGGCACCCCGCTTCAAGGGTGCGGTGGAGTTTCAAGAGGTCTCCTTCCACTACCCCGAGCACGAAAAAACCGTCCTCTCCCAAGTCAGCCTCTCGGTGCAGGCGGGAGAATATGTGGCCTTGGTGGGCGAGTCCGGCGCGGGAAAATCCACCCTTTGCAGCCTGATCCCCCGTTTTTATGAGGTCAGCCGCGGCGCCATCCTTGTGGACGGCAAAGACATCCGCCGTTATACCCTCAAAAGTCTGCGGGATCAGATCGGCGTGGTGCAGCAGGACGTCTATCTCTTTGCAGGCACCGTGATGGAAAACATTCGTTACGGTCGCCCCGATGCCACCGACGAAGAGGTGATCGCCGCCGCCAAGCAGGCCAATGCCCATGAGTTCATCCTCTCCCTGCCCAACGGCTATGAAAGCGACATCGGTCAGCGGGGCATTAAGCTTTCCGGCGGGCAAAAGCAGCGCCTTTCCATCGCCCGCGTTTTCCTGAAAAATCCCCCCATCCTCATCTTCGATGAAGCCACCAGCGCACTGGACAACGAAAGTGAGCGGGTGGTGCAAGAAAGCCTTGAAAAGCTTGCCGAAAACCGCACCACCTTCGTGATCGCTCACCGCCTTTCCACCATCCGCAACGCAGGCCGCATCTTGGTGCTCACCGAAGATGGGATTGCCGAGCAGGGAACTCATGAAGAGCTGCTGCAAAAGAACGGAATATACAGTGACCTTTATAACATGCAATTTCGGTGAAACCGGTGAAACCGCTGAAATCGGCGCAGACCGACAAGAATAAGGAAAGCCTCCCTGAAAAGGGGAGGCTTTTTTATGTCTTCGCCGTTTTTTAGTCTCGATGTATCGGCATACATCTTCGCCTAAAGAAACGGCGATCTGCATCCGATTTGAGCGGTTTGGGGAAGGATGGCGCAGACTGCCAAAGGCAAATCTGATCCGATTTGAGCGGTTTTAGGAAGTATGGCGTAGACCGACAAGAATAAGGAAAGCCTCCCTGAAAAGGGGAGGCTTTTTTATGTCTTCGCCGTTTTTTAGTCTTGATGTATCGGCATACATCTTCGCCTAAAGAAACGGCGATCTGCATCCGATTTGAGCGGTTTTAGTAAAAATTACTAAATTTTCGTTAAAAACAAAACAGAGCGGTCTGCTTTTGGTGGTTTTGACAATGGAATGTTACAGTTGTGTTACATTTCAACGATTTTATGGACACAAAGGGGCTCTTTATGTTACCATAAAGATGAAGAAATCTTGATGGAAAGGAGCGTTACAAATGAAACGATATCAATGGATCGCAGGGCTGGTTTTGTTGCTGTTCTGCCTGACCGCATGCAAAGCGCCCGATGACGGCAATCGGATGGATGCGGCGGGCTTTTCGGATGCCGCCGCGGGAGATACGGAAGGCGCATTCCTGCCGGAGACGGAGGAGACCGAGGAGATCGAGGAGGACTCTGCACCCATCGAGGAAACGACTCCCGAAGAAGATGTTTCCTCTTCGGAAGAACCTGTTGCCATAGACGGTGTGGTGCGAATTCGCACATTGCGGAACTATCAAGACCGCTATTTTGAGATTGAAAATGCGTCCGACGGTCTTTCTGCCGCGGTACGGGCACAAGCGGTGAACGCTTCCTCTTTAGATCATCCGTCAACGGAATATCTTCCGTTGCTGCGCTTTAACACAGCGGATGCTTTGGTGCGGTTCATAAATGGGAAAAGCCAAGAGGATATGGTTTCTTTTGAAAAAGAGACCGCCGAGTATGACGAGGCTTTTTTCGAGGAAAACGCATTGTTTGCCGTCTATTTGTCCTTGCCGGAGAAGTGCGGCCCGCTTCAAGTGCATTATATCAGTGCGACCGTGCCGAACTTTACCATACACATCGGAATTGCCGAACCCAAAACTTCGGATAACGAAGGGGCAAAAAAGGAGGCTTTTGTGTTGGTGGAGATCCCCAAAACAGCATTAGAGGGATATAACACATTCACGGCACTTCGCGACGATCGGGCATTTTCCATGGCAGAGTGGCCGACGCTTTATCGGTTGGGTGTTTCCCGCATCAGCCGCATTGAGGATAAGGTGATCTACATTGTTCCTCTGACAGACGAAGCTCAAACCGAGCATGGCTTTGAAGCTTTGGATGCTTTTGATTTTCAGGTAGGAGACACCGTTCAGTTGGTTCATACCGGAGCGGATGAAAGCGGGGATATTCCCAAAGGATACGGCCTTGGGATGAAACGGGCGGAAACGCCGAATACATAAAAATAAAAAAGCACCCCGATGGGGTGCTTTTTGTTTATTTATCGTTTAACCGTTCGGCGGTGCTGATCAAAATATTTAGGTCTGCCTCGGACATATTGCGGGTCAGGTTATATAATTTTTGTACTAATTGAGGATTTTCCATCTCATCGTCAAAAAATGCTTTTGGTGTTACATTGAGATATTCACAAATGTAGAGAAACTCACTTAAAGAGGGTGCCGCTCTGCCGGAAGAAATGCTTTGCATATAACTTTTGCTGTGACCTAAATCCAGACTCATTTTATATTCAGAAACATTCTTTTTTGTCCGAAGAACAGAAATACGATCCCTTATAAACTGCAAATCCATCGAATACACCTCACTTTGCATTATTGTATAATAATTTAAGCGGTAATATTCACGATAAAACTACCGATTACAGTTGAATTATACCGCTTATAGCGGTATAATTATGTGAAGGTGCAAAATTTGATTAGTATTTATTGGAGAAGGTGGAACAATGAAAAAACGATGGTTTATTTTCCTTGCGGTGTTTCTTCATTTCTTGATCACAGGCTGTAGGGAACAGGCGGACGGGGAACTGCTAAAACCGTCTATGGTAACTTGTTGTATTGAGTATGAGTTTACAATGCAGTCCAACGATCAGGTGGGAGATGAATGGGATACGGCGGTCGTTTGTAACGGAGAAGAAATTCAAAGCGGAGAGACCGTTCGTGCTTATTCCAATAAGACAGTTATGGTGACGGGAATCGTGACAGAAGAAGATACTGTGCCGGATGGAGGTTCAGGGGTAGTGGTGCTTGCAACGGAAAGCGGAGCGAACGGATCCACGGAGATCATTGTTCGAGAAAATCGCGGGCGGTATTCCGGCAATGAAGCGGTATGGGTTTTTAAGTGTCGGGTACTGTCGGTGAAATAAGAACCGCCCTCCATCGGAAGGCGGTTCGTTTTGTATAAAAGATTTTATAATTTCTTCCGATACTCCGAGGGCGAAACCCCTGTTTTTTGGTGGAAGCAGCGGGAGAAATAGAGGGGGTTTTCAAAGCCCACCGCCGCCGCCACCGCTTTAACGGGCAGTTGCTTCTCCTCCCGCAGCAGTCGCTTTGCCTGACGGATCCGCAGGTTCAGCAGGTACTCTTTGGGGGAGACCCCGAACTCCTTTTTAAATAGGGTATACATATAGCCGGTGGACAGGTAAAACAGGTCTGCCACCTGTCGCAGTTGGATGGGTTGATCTAAGTTTTCCTCAAAAAAGCGGGCAATACGGTGTGCGTGGTTGCGGGCTGGGGGGATCTCCTCTGCAGAGTGCTCCAGATGCACGGCCATCAGTTGAAAGAGCGTTGCCTGCAGGAGGCAATTTTCTGCATAGACGTTTGCCGTCTCCTCTGCCGAAATGCAGGCGCGGATCAGGTCCACGCACTGCGCGGTGCCTTCAAAGGAAAAGACTGCGTTACGGTCGGGAAGCCCGCAGGCCTTCAGCCAATCCGCCGCCTGCTCCCCTCGAAAAGCGATCCAATAGACCTCCGAAATCTCGGCATCATCAAAGGAGATGCTGGCCGTCTGCAAGGGGGTGACCAAATACCCGCAGCCTGCAGAAAAAGGGCGACCCATATAGGTGCCGGAGCCTTTTGCCACATACTGAATGGAATAGGAGGGGCGGGCATAGACAAAGGGCTCTGTCCGCGGCGGATTGCGCTCCATCCCTGCCGCCACCGCATAGATCCCGTTGGGAAGGGGCAGGGAAGCGATGCGGCGGTATTTGGGGTAGTGAGGGACGGATGAATCGATCAGCATAAAAAGCACCTCCTAATTATTCTGCCTTTATTTTAAGAGAATTATGGGAAAAAGTCAATTCAAAAAGAGCGATTTATGCATATATTCCATTTTTTTGTGTATGGAATGGCGCTATTAATATTAGTATAATGGACTTAGATCAAACAATGGAGGAGGAATGGGGGAAACCGATGGATTGTCCGTTGAAAGGAAAAAATGCCCGCGAGCAAGCCTTATTGGCGCGTGCCTACAGCACCCTGATGGGCAACCTTTACCCGAAAGACGGGTATCCTTGGAGCCCCAACCGCTTGTTTTCGCCGGGGCGGCCCCGCTTCCTCGGTGTGTGGAATTGGGACACCGCCTTTCATTCGGTGGGGGTCTCCCGCTGGGATCTTCCGCTGGCGCGGGAAGGTATTTTAGGGTTCTTGAAGTTTCAGGGGGAGAACGGCATCCTGCCCGATGTGATCTTTGAAGACGGCAGGGTGGTGGACACCTATTCCAAGCCGCCGGTCTTTGGCTGGGCGGCGGAGGTGATCTATAAAAAAGAGCCGGATCGGGGCTTTTTGGAGGAGATCTACCCCAAGCTTGTGAAAAACGAGCGGTGGTGGCGGGAAAATCGGTGGGAGAACGGTCTGTTTTTCTATGATGCCGCCGATCGGAACGAGCCCCTTTATGAGCGGCACATTCGCTATGAATCGGGTTGGGATAATTCGGTGCGGTGGGATGCTTCCGTTCGGGATCAATGGCCCATCGACCTGAATTGCTTTATGATCCTTTTTTACCGCGCCTTGGGCTTTTTTGCCAAAGAGTTGGGGTTGCCCGCCGTAGAATGGGCGGCGCGGGAGCGGGAGGTGACCGACTTGGTCAATGCCCGTTTGTGGAACGGTGCCTATTATGCCGATGCCCGTCGCTCCGACGGTGCGGTTTCCTCGGTGCTGACCCCTGCATCCTTTATGCCCCTTTTTGCAGGGATCGCCTCCCGCGCGCAGGCGGAAAAGATGGCGGCCCTTGCCGCCGATCCCCAAAAGTTCAACGGGCATATGCCCACGGTGACTTACGACGATCCCGCCTATGAGTTGGAGTATTGGCGGGGACCTGTGTGGCTGAATGTGGCATACTTTGCCGCCAAGGGGTTGAAAAACTACGGTTTTTCCGTGGCCGATACCATCCGTGAGAATATTCTGACAATGGTGGAGGCGGAAAAGCGGGGCATTTTTGAAAACTATGATTCCCGCACCAACCGCGGGTTGGATAAAAAGAATCGCATTCAATGTAACAATTTCAGTTGGTCAAGCGTATTTGTTATAGAGTTTATAGTGGGGTGGAATGAATGAAAAAGAAACAATGGATCACAGTTTTTATGGTGTTGGTGCTTTGCCTGACCATGTTCAGCGGCTGTAAGACCAATCCTCAAGAGGAAGAGTTCGGGGTGGTGGAGACTCCGGTGAACGGTGCAGAGGGCACGGATAAGGACGAGGAGCCCAAGGACGAGACCGACAAAAAGCCCGCTCAAACCCCCGACGAGGAGGAAAAAGAGCCCGTGAAGGATGAGGAACCTTCCGCAGGCAACGAACCCGTGAAGGACGAACCTGCCCAAAAGCCCGACGAGGGCACCAAGGATCCTGCAGACAATAACACCAAGGAGCCCGTGGAAGAGACGCCCGGGGAGGAGTTATTGCCCCCCATCACCAAAGAGGAGAGCGGCACCCCCATTACCTTTTTGATGCAGAACCTGCGGACTGCAGGCAATCAGACGGGGCTTACCAAAGAGGAGCGGAGCGGCGGAGATCTGAATCTTTATCGCCGCAAATACCGTTTCAAGCAGTTGGTGTTGGAGCACGATCCCGATGTGATTTTGGCACAGGAATGTACCAAAGGCTGGCTGGATTTCTTTCAGACCGATGCGTACTTTTCCAAAACCTATTCGGTTTTATGGGTCTGGCGCTCTAAAGACGGCTCGGTGATGCAAGCAACCCCCATCCTTTATAAAACCAAGAAATATACGTTGGTGGAATCGGGGCATTTTTGGTTTTCCGAAACCCCCAAGACCCCCTCGCCCAGCTACGGGTATACTATGGCAGACGGAGAGGGACATTTCCGTCCCTGTACCTGGGCCAAATTGAAAGATAAAAGCACCGGCGCGGTGTTTAATGCTTACTCGATTCATATGGACGCGGGCAATGATATTTGCGGTACCAAGTCTATGAACCAGCTGTTTGAGATCTTTGAGAAGCTGGGGAAAGATGCCTATGCCTTTATCGGCGGCGACTTTAACTTCGGCTTCCGCGATAAGTATTATGATTTGGCGGTGGATACGGAGTATCAGGTAGACCTTCAGAATATGGCCGCCAATATGAAGGAAGACGGTCTTTGTGAAATGGGTGGCATTAACGGCTCGCTGCACACCGACTTTGCGGCAGAAGATGATCCCAATACACCCACGGTGGATGAAAGTTATTTTCACGGAACCTTTCCCGATCCCAATCCCGGCAGAAAGCGGCAGTTGGATCATATTATGGCCAAGCTCCATCCCAATATGGCGGTAGATTATTGGGGCTTTGATTATACCGATTATGAAGATCCTGCAAACGGAGTGGAGAAAGGATATATCTCCGACCACTACGGCCTTGTTTGCAAGGTGCGGATCAATACCGAGGTGGATTATTCCCGCTATCATTATGAGCACAAAGGGGAGCTTGCGGCCGCAGAGCGGTAAAAGGACCCTCCGCTAAAAAAAGATTGATTTTAATTAGAGTATTTGTTATGATAAAAATACCAATAATTTGAATGTCGGAGGGCAAAAACCATGAAATTGAAAAACTGGATCGGTCTTTTGTTGATCCTGATGCTGACGGTGACCCTGCTGGGCGGCTGTGGAAAAGCACCCGCGGAGGAGGATGCCGTGGCGGATAATTGGATCGGTGTGGAAGAAGACGACAAGAACACCGAGGACGATCAAAAAGAAGAAAGCAATAAAGAAGACGAGAAAAAGCCCGAAGAGGACAAGAAACCCCAAGAGGGCAACAAAAACGAAGAGGGCACCAACAAAGAGGACGAGAAAAAGCCCGAAGAAGACAAGAAACCCCAAGAGGGCACCAATAAGGAAGAAAACAAAGAGCCCGAGAAGGAAGAGCAAGGCGGGAGCAATCCCCCCGAAGAAGGCGGCGATGACGAGGAAAACAACACTCCGGCAGGTCCTTCGGTGATCGGGGATACCAGCGGTGTGCCCATTACCATCTTGGTGCAAAACCTGAAGCACTCCGGCACCAGCCTCGGTTCCAAGAACGACGGTACCGGTAATAACATCTATAACCGCATCCGCCGCTTCAAGGCCATGGTGGATAAGCATGATCCCGATGTGATTTTGGGTCAGGAAGCCCGTATCGGCTGGACCGAAGCCTTTAAGAGCGATCTGTTCTGCCAGACCTATGAGATGCTTTTCCGTGAGCGGGGTCCTGCCGGTGTTCCCGGCGGGGATGAGGGTACTACCCTGCAGTATAAAAAGAGCAAGTTTAAGCTTCTGGACAGCGGCTTTTTCTGGTTGAGCGAGACCCCCAAGGTTCCCTCGCGCTTCTTTGATGATGAAGGAGACTACGGTCGGATCGTTGCATGGGCAAAGCTGAAGGATAAGACCAGCGGTGTGGAGTTTTATTGCTATTCCAACCATTTCGGTTTCGGTAAGGAAGGTCCCCTGAAGGCGCAGGAGCAGTTGAATAAAACCTTCGCCGACCTGCCCGAGGGCTCTTATGCCTTTATTGGCGGCGACTGGAACGTGAAATACCGCGATGACGATTATATGATGATGATGGATTGGGACCGCCTCATCGACTTAAGAGATATGTGTATGAATCTGAAGGCAGACGGCTATGCCATTACCTTCGGCGGGATGAACGGAAGCGGTACCGGCGGAAAGTTTGAGCAAAACCTGCCGGATCAGACTCCCGGCAACGAGCACCAGATCGACTATCTGATGGCAAAGCCCAACCCCCATATGGCGGTGGACTATTACGGCTTCGATTATACCGCCTATACCTATCCTGCCGATGATATCAAGGAAGGCTATATCGCCGACCACTACGGTTTGGTGGTGAAGCTGCGGCTGGATACCGATGCGGATTATTCCTCCTATCAATGCGAGCACACCTATGAGGTGAGCGGAGAGTATTATTGGAGATGACCGCTATGAAACGATGGATCAGCCTCTTACTGATCGGACCGCTGACTTTCGCTTTGCTGGGCGGGTGCGCGAAAGCCCCTGCCGAAGAGGATGCGGTGTCCGATAGCTGGATCGGTGTGGAAGACAACGATAACCAACCCGATAAAAAGCCGGATGCCGGCAAGACTGAGGAAGATCCCGACAAGGGCGGCAAACCTGATGTTGCGCCCGATGATGCCGGCAAGACCGAGGAAGACCCCGACACCGGCAAGCCCGATAAAACCCCCGATACCGGAAAACCCGATGAAACCCCCGACACCGGAAAGCCGGACGAAGAGCCCGACACCGGCAAGACCGAGGAGGGAACCGACGAACCCACGCCCATCACCAAGGAAGAAAGCGGCGTTCCGCTTACCATTATGGTGCAGAATCTGCGAACGGCAGGTACTCAAAATGCCAATACCCAAGGGCAGCGCACCGATACACTGGGCAGAACCGGTCAGGCCAATGAGTTATACAGCCGTGCGCGGCGCTTTCGCGAGAATGTGAAGCGGGTAGATCCCGATGTGATCTTGGGTTGTGAGGGAACCATCGGCTGGATCCAATGGTTTCAGAGCAACGATTATTTCAAAAAGAATTACGATCTGGTCTATCACTGGGCAGACGGCGGAAAGGCGCCGGTAGGAAACGACGGAAGTAAACCGATCCTTTATAAAAAGGCGCGGTTTACCTTGCTGGATCAAGGTGTTTTTTGGTATTCCGAAACACCGACGCACCCTTCATTTTTCACGTCCGGAGAGGCTATGAAAAATTGCACTTGGGCAAAATTGAAGGAGAAAGAGAGCGGCGAGGTGTTTTATGCCTATGCCATCCATATCCGTAATGATGCACATCTGGAGGATAGCGCCGGTACCGGTTGGAAATCGCTGGATCTTTTGATCAAAACAGCGGAGAACCTTCCAAAAGGGAGCTATGCCTTTTTCGGCGGAGATTATAACATCCGCTATCGGGACGATGTTTACCAAATGTGTATGAATTTTGATGTGATGCTTGATCTGAAGGATCAGGCGCTGAATATGGCAAAGGACGGTCTCTCCGAGATCGGCGGCAACAGCGGTTCGGTTTGCCCCGAATATGAGCGGGAGGCCACCGGCGGAAACTACGGAACGCCCAAGATCATCGCGGCGCCCAGATCTCAGTTGATCGATCACCTGATGGCAAAGACCAATCCGCGGATGGCGGTGGATTATTGGGGATATGATTACACCACTACTGCAGTACCCGAGGAGAATGTAGTGGAGGGCTATGTGTCCGACCATTATGCCTTGGTGGTAAAGCTGCGGATCGCCACCGATGTGGATTATTCCCGTTATCAAGACCCATATAAAGAATAATAAAAGGAGCTGTAAAAAATTCGTGGAATTTTTTACAGCTCCTTTTTAGGGGCTCGAAAAAATTGTTTGAAACCTCCAAACCGAGCCGTAACCAAAGGTTACGGGTTACCCGAAGGCGTCCAATGGGGTCCCCGGCAAACGAAGTTTGTTGGGGAAAAGGAAAAAGGAATGATA
>JAZQET010000062.1:0-2375 GCA_045539135.1 Eubacteriales bacterium
ATTGGCGGGGCTCATTTTCTCGGTGGGGGCAGGCTTGTTGGGCGGCTGGTGCTTTGCCGCCCTCTTTCGTCGTCAAGTGCGCCCCCGCCTTTGGCATCGCGGTCAGCAGATCGCCGCCGCCCTGATGGCTTTTGCCCACGGGTTGCAGGACACCCCAAAGCTTGCCGCTCTGCTCTTTTTGGGCAGCACCTCTGCCCAAGGCAACACGCCCCTTTGGGGCTTGCTGCTCTGCAGCGGGATGATGGGGCTTGGCACCCTTTGCGCCGGAGAGCGGATCATTCGAAAGGTGGGCGAGGAGATGGTGCAGATCGAGGAGCGGGAGGGCTTTGCCGCCGATCTTGCGGGGGGCTTGAGTCTGGTGCTCTCCACCCTGCAGGGGATGCCGGTAAGCACCACCCATGCCAAGACCTGCGCTATGATGGGGGCGGCGATGAGCAAGCGAAACGGCAGTATCGACCCCAAGGTGGTCTCTTCTATGTTTTGGGCATGGGGGCTGACCTTTCCCCTCTCAGCCGCCTTGGGCTTTTTGCTGACCCGTCTTTTTTTACTATTTTAACTTCCATTTCTTCCTTTGCCGTGGTATACTGTTGTTGAAAAACAGCAAAGGAGCATTTTTATGGAAAAGAAGCCCTTATTTTTATATCCCCCCACCGTTTATGTCTTTGATCGGGAATACCAAATTATGGTTCCCTTTGATGAGCCTGCCCTCTTTTGGGTAAAGGTGGGAAACGAGACCTTCTATGATCACTTTGCAGGTGTGATGAAGAGCGATTGCAAGGTGCATCGGGTGGCGGTGCCCCAAGAAAAGCTGGATGCGGCAGGCGCCTATACCGTTTGCTACCGCCGCATTCCCGATCGCCCGCCTTACAGTCCCCCCACCGAGGAGTTGGTGGAAACCACCTACACCTTCCGTCCCATCCCCAAGGGAACGGCGAAATTTTACCACCTTTCCGACGTGCACGATTGCATCGATCTTGCCATTGAAGCGGCAGGTCATATGGCGGAATACGACGGTCTGATCTTAAACGGCGATATTCCCAACCACAGCGGAGAACGGGAATATCTTTTGGAGATGCTCCGCCTTTCGGGTGTTTTGGGCAAGGGCGAGATTCCCTCCATCTTCACCCGCGGAAACCACGATACCCGCGGCTTCTACGGCGAGCATTTCGGGGACTATTGCCCCCATAAAGAGGGGCGCACCTATTATACCTTCCAAGTGGGTGACATTTGGGGCATCTGCTTGGACTGCGGCGAGGATAAAGACGACTCTTACGAAGCTTACGGGCACACCTCCTGCTACCACCCCTTCCGCTTGGCGCAAACGGAATTCATCAAAGAAGTGATCGCCAACGCAGAGCGGGAATATAACGCACCGGGGGTCAAGCATAAATTTGTGGTCTGCCACGCTCCCTTCTCCCACGTTTCGCCCCCGCCCTTCGACATTGAGCAGGAGATCTATGCGGAATGGTGCAAACTGATCGGCGAAGAAATTCAACCGGAGCTTTTTATCGCAGGGCACACCCATAAGGTGGGGCTCTTTGAAAAGGGCGGCGAGCTGGATCAGTTGGGTCAGTTCTGCCCCATCATTGTGGGCGGCAAGCCCCTGAAAAAGGCATCCCTTGCGCTGGCAGGCACCGCGTATACCGTCACCGAGAACGAAATTCACGCGGTGATCAACGAAGCCGACGGCACCGTGCTGGGGGACTACACCTTAAAGGTAGGTACCCGATGAAGGTCGCCATCATCGGCTCCCGCGATCTTGCGGTGGAGGACTTTTCCTCCTACCTTCCGGAAGGGGTGACCGAGATCGTTTCCGGCGGTGCCCGCGGCATTGACCAATGCGCCCGCCGCTATGCCAAGGAGCATGGGCTGAAGCTCACCGAATTTCTTCCCGATTATGAGCAGTTCGGCAGAGGCGCCCCCTTGCGGCGCAACATCACCATTATTGAGCACAGCGATCTGGTGCTTGCTTTTTGGGACGGCAGTTCCCGCGGCACCAAATTTGTGATCGACCGTTGCAAAGAAATGGGCAAGCCCATTCGGGTATTCAAAGCCAAATAGAAAAAGGGGCTGTAAAAATAGTCCGAACCGCAAAGGGCAGGAAATAACAAGACTTTTTACCAAGTAACTGCATAAAAACAAAAAATAAGGACAGAAAATATCGAAAAATCGATATTTTCTCCCCCTATTAAATGCCCTTTGCTACCTCCAAACCGAGCCACTCGGCGTGCGTCAAAAGAACGGGCGTGTCGCTCCGTTTCTCAAGAATGAGAAACATCCGCTTTTGCCCATTCTTTTTCCTCAACCCCACAAAACGCACGGTTTTGTGGCGACCCCTGAACGCCTTCGGGTATCCCACCGCCTTTGGCGGCGGC
>JAZQET010000063.1:0-14673 GCA_045539135.1 Eubacteriales bacterium
CACCGTGTCGTTATAGAGTTGATGACGGTTTGCCATGGTTTCCAAGAAGGCGGGGTATTTGCGGTACATCCATTTGGCAAGGGTCAGATTCATAGGCTTTTTGCGGTAGCCTTGGGGGCGGGTCAGCACCACCACCCGTTTGGTATAGCCCAAGTCTTCTGCCGCCTTGAGGGGGATACTGTCTGCCACACCGCCGTCCAGCAGTTTTTTGCCGTCCACCTCCACAATGGTGGAGACCATGGGCATGGAGGCGGATGCCCGCATATAGTCCATTTCCTTTTTCAGGTCGGTACAGCGGGGATAGATGGCTTTGCCGCTCTCAAGATCGGTGCAGACCGGAAAATAGGCGGTCTTGCTTTTGGCAAAGGTCTCATAATCAAAGGGATCCAAGCGGTCGGGCAGATCGTGGTAGCAGAATTGCTCTCCCACCAAGCTGCCGGTGGTGAGCAGGGAGTAAAAGCTCATAAAGTTTTTATGGCGGCTGTACTTTTTATAATAGCGGATGGTGCGTCCCGGCTGGTTGCCCAAGTAAACACTGCCGTGAATGGCACCGGCGGAGACGCCCAAAAGACCGTCGAACCAAATGCCCTCTTCCATAAAAACATCCAAAACACCTGCGGTGTAAATGGCGCGCATGGCGCCGCCTTCTAAAATCAGACCTGTTTTCATTTGAATTAAAAACTCCTTTTCCCGTGTGACGGGAAAAGGAGTTCGGACGGTTATTCTACACCGTAGTAGAAATCCGCGGCGGGCAGTTTGCCGCCGATGGACTTGGGATTGGCCTCAAACAGTACATTCAGGTAACCGCTCAAGCCTTTTTCCATCTCCGCACCGGTCACATAGGTGATATTGCAATAGGGGATGGCCTTTTCCGCAACGGCGGCCTTGGGAATGATCTTATAGGTTTCGCAGAGCTTGGCGGCGGCGGAAACATCGCTGTTGACCGCTTCCACAGATGCTTTATAATCCTCCAAGAAGGTCTTTACCGTTTTGGGGTTGGCTTCCAAATATTCATCGCGTACCACCAAGCAACCCATCATCAGCTGATCCTCGGGGCTGACCTTTTCCCATTCGGCGGTCATATCCAAAGCGATCTTAAAGGTGGTTTTGGTCTGCACGGTGGTGGCAACAGGCTGAGGCACCATTGCGATCTTCGCTTCGCCGGAGACCATCTTGGCGGTCAGCTCATCGTTGGAGGCAACAAACTGAACGGTAGCCTCCACATTGTTTTTCTTCAACAGATATTTCAGGATATACTCGGGGTTGGCGCCTTCGCCCATGGCATAGATGGTCTTGCCTGCAAGGTCTGCCATGGTCTTCACGGTGCCGGTATTATCCATCATATAAAGCACGCCCAAGGTGTTTACGCAAAGAACGGTCACCTCCCCGCCCAGTTTATTATACAAAGCGGATGCGGCGTTGGTGGGCAGAGCGGCGATATCCAGCTCTTTATTGGCCACCTTACCGATCACTTCATCGGCGGCGGATGCCAAGGTCACACTGTATTTATCCATAATGTTGACCATACCCACACCGGTGGGACCTGCAATGGCGGCTACGCGGGGCGCTACCTCGGGGGTCTCTTCCTTACAGCCTGCAAAAATCATTGTAGCACAAACAAGCGCCAAAATCAAACATAAAACTCTCGTAAACTTTTTCATTTTGTTTCCTCCCGAAACCATTTGCGGTTTCTTTTTGCGATTTTCTTTTGCTGTTCCAACTGCTCCAAGGTACGGTAAAGGCTGGTTCTGCCGATATTCAGCTCCCGCGCCAGCGCGGCAATGCCGCCGTTGATCAGGATCTCGCCGTTTTCGGCGGTGTTTCGCGCAATATAGTCCATCAGCCGATGCTCCACCGAATCTTCGGTATACAGACGGATCTTATCGTTGAGATATAAGATCCGCTGATGAAGAAAACGGATATAGTTCTTGGAAACGGCGGGATACCGCTCCATCCACCGCTCCAAAAGCTCCTCCCCGATGAATTGCAGCTTCACGCGGGAAAGGGCGGTGATGGTGGAGGCGTAACGCGCCGAGCCAAACAAAGCAGTTACCCCAAACACATTGCCCTTCTCCAAGGTGCGCACGGTGGCGCCGCTATGAGAGCAAACGCTGATCTTGCCTTCCAGCACCACAGCGAAGGCACGGGGAAAATCCCGCTCGCTATAGATCACCGCGCCCTTTTCAAAGACCGCGGGGGCGGCAAGATCGGCAAGGCATTCCGCCACCGTTTCCACGGGGAGACCCTGCCATAAAAATAATTGTTCGAGAACGGATTTGTTCATAGAACCCTCCAAAAACTGTACCATTTGGAACACTTTTCTACATTTTAGCATAGGAGTGATAAAATGTAAAGAGTTTTTTATAAAAAAATGGGAGGCAAAAGCCTCCCATTTAACGGTATAGGATCAAGCGATGGCTGCATTGATCTTTGCCAGCAGTGCATCCACATCGGCACCGTGCACGGCGCAAGCCTGCTCAATGCTCTCGCCTCTGGCAGAGGGGCAACCCAAGCAATGCATTCCGATCTCCAAAAAGAGGGGAGCGGTCTCGGGATGGTTATCCAGCACTTCGGCAATAATGGTATCTTTTGTAATCATTGATCAAGAACCTCCTTTGTTTGTTCTATCTAACAGTATATACTAAAAAATGAAAAATGCAAAGGGATTTTTGAAATTTGGTTTACTTTTCCTTATAAAAGTGTTATACTAAATTGAATAACTATGATTTTATGCTAAAGGAGAAGATCCTGTGGAATTATTAGATTTGAAAAATCCTGCCGCAGTGGCAGAATATGAGGCGTTTATCCAAAACCATCCCAAGGGCCATTTCGGTCAGTCGGTGGAATGGGCGCGGCTGAAGACCGAGTGGACCTTTGAGGCCATCATCCGTCGGGATGAGGAGGGTGCCATTGCAGGCACCATGGGTCTTTTGATCCGTAAGGTGCCCGGCACCGCCATTATGTATTCCTGCCGTGGACCTGTTTGCGATCTCCATGATGAGGAGATGGTGACCGCGCTTGTCAACGATGCAAGAGAGGTAGGCAAAAAGTACCACGCTTGCTCTTTGAAATTGGATACCGATACTTCGGTGGAGGATGAGGAGTTCCGCGCCATCTGCCGCAAGCTGGGCTTCACCGAACCCAACCATTCCAAAAATTTTGAGGGGATCCAGCCGCGGTTTGTGTTCCGTCTGTACTTGGAGGGGCGCAATGAAGAGGAAATTCTGGCCTCCTTCCAGCAAAAGACCCGCTATAATATTCGGGTCGCCGTCAAAAAGGGTGTGGAAGTGCGGCTGTGCGGGGAAGAGGCATTGCCCGATTTCCATCGCATTATGGTGACCACCGGCTCGCGGGATAACTTTGTTGTGCGGACCGAGGCATATTTCCGTCGGATGATGCGGGAGTTGGGCGAGCACGCCCGCCTTTATATGGCTTATCTGGACGGTAAGGCCATTGCAGGTACCCTTGCCATCGGGTATGGGGACAAGGTGTGGTATCTCTATGGTGCCTCTGCCAATGAATACCGCAATGTGATGCCCAACTATCTTTTGCAATGGGAAATGATCAAATGGGCCATTGAGCGGGGCGCGCGGGTCTATGATTTCCGCGGTGTTTCCGGCGACCTGAGTGAGGACAATCCTCTCTACGGTCTCTACCGCTTCAAGCGTGGCTTCAACGGTGAGTTTACCGAGTTTATCGGGGAGATGGATCTGGTCTATAATCCCCTGATGATGAGCTGGTCCAAATGGGGCAGTAAAGCCTATCGGAAGCTGAACGGATTTTTATTCAGATTGAGACATCGGAAATAATGGCAAGATTAATTGTTGAAAAAGAGTATATTTTGGAAAACTACCGCCTGCTGAAAGAACGGGCGGGCGTTCCCGTGATCCCCGTGCTGAAAGCCAATGGCTACGGTCTGGGGGCAGAGGGGCTGTTTTCTTTGCTGAAGGAAGAGGGCGTTCCTCTGATGGCGGTCAGCCGTTTGGAGGAGGCTCTGCCTCTTTGTAACCGCGGGGTGGAGCTGCTGGTGCTCTCCTGCGGCAGAAGCGCAAGCTATGCCCAAGCTGTTTTGGATGCAGGGGTGACCACTGCGGTGGACAGCCTTGATTTTGCCAAAACCTTGTCGGCATTGGCAAGTGAAGCGGGGAAGACGTTAAGAGTGCACCTGAAGGTGGACACGGGCATGGGGCGCTTCGGCTTTATGCCTTGGGAGACCAAGGAGATGGCAGAGATCTTCTCCTTGCCTTCTTTGGAGGTGAGCGGCATCTTTACCCATTGCCGCGCCGCCTTTTTGAAGGATGAGACCCTTGGAGAGCAAAAGCAACTGTTTGAGGAGACCCTCTCTTCGCTGGAGGCGAAGGGGATCGCTCTGCCTATGTGCCATATGGCCAATTCCTCGGCTTTGTTGCGGGGCGGGGTGAACTTTGATGGGGTGCGTGTAGGCTCTGCGTTGAGCGGAAGAGTGCCCATGAAGACTGATCTGCCTTTGAAAAAAGCAGGGCGGTTTGAAGCAGAGATCTTAGCCATCCGCACCCTGCCCAAGGGCAGTTATTTGGGCTACGGAAATGTATGTAAACTGAAAAAGGATACGAAGGTAGCCATCGTTGCCGCAGGCACCGCAGACGGATTGCTGCGGGATAAGGAACCCGACCTTTTCCGTGTGACGGACATTTTAAGGTACCTTTACCACGATGGATTGCTTTTGTTCAAAAAGCCCGACCACAGCGGAATGGTGGCAGGAAAGCGGGCGCCCATGTTGGGCAGACCCGCCACCAACCACAGTTTTTTTGATGTGACGGACATTCCTTGCAAGGAGGGCGATCCGATGGTGCTGAATATCGCACCCATGAAGGTGGATGCCACCGTGGAGCGTGTGTATGAATAAATTGCTTGGAAATCCGGAGATCCGTCGGGAACTTGCGGGAAATACCTTTGCCCATGCCTACCTGATCGCAGGGGAAGCGGGGATGGGGAAAAAGACCCTTGCCCGCCTGCTGGCGGAAAAACTGACCGGTGATACCCGCGGCGCGGTGATGCGGGATGAGCATCCCGATGTGCTGTGGCTGGCACCCAAGGAGAAGGGCAAGCAGATCCCGGTGGATGAGGTGCGCGCCTTTCGGCGGGAGGCTTATGTAAAGCCCAACCAATCCCCCAAAAAGGTGCTGATCATTGATCATTGCGAAGCGATGAACGAAAGCGGTCAGAATGCCATTCTGAAGGTGTTGGAAGAGCCTCCCGAGTATGTGGTGTTCCTGATGCTGGCGGAGAGCCGTGAGGCAATGCTGCCCACCATCCGCTCCCGCTGTGTGATCTGGGAGATGCAGCCGGTGGGCGAGCAGGAAGGGGTTGCCTTTCTGAAAGAGCGCTATCCCGAAGAAGAGCGGGCGGCCACCCTCTTAAAGGCGGCGGAAGGCAATCTGGGCAAGGCGATGGATTACCTGACCGGCGGCACCCTGCTGACCTACGGAGAGTTGGGTGTGCGCTTTTTGGGCAAGCTTTGCCGCAATAAACGGCTGGAGGCCGATCAGATCCTTGCGGGGCTCCCTAAAGGGGATTTCAGCGTCTTTTTGGATAGCTTTGCACGGCTGTGCAGAGACTTCCTTTTATATAAGACCGGCGGTAATACGGAAAATATTGTTTTTTCGGAAAGCGTCTTGCAAATCAAGAGCTTTTTAGGTAGAATGAGATTGGAGCAGCTTTATAAAATGGCGTCGCTGACGCTGGAATGTAAAAATGCTCTTGCGGAAAACGGCAATGAAAATCTGGTGAAGATCAGCTTCATTGCAGAGATGGGAGAATTACTGAGTTGACCAATATTGTTGGCGTCCGTTTTAAGGAAAACGGCAAAATTTATTATTTTGACCCCAAGGGTCTTGAATTAAAGCAGGGAGACTATTGCGTGGTGGAAACCGCGCGGGGCACCGAATGCGGTGAGGTCTGCCTTGCACCCCGTCAGGTGCAGGATTATGAGGTAGTCCAGCCTTTGAAGCCTGTTTTGCGGATCGCAGATGCGGCAGATCATCGGCAGATGGAGCGCAACCGCGCCAAAGAAAAGCGGGCGGCGGAGATCTTTGCGGAAAAAGGCAAAAAGCATAACTTGGAAATGTCCTTGGTGGATGTGGAATATGCCTTCGACGGCAGTAAGATCATCTTCTTCTTTACTGCGGAAGGCAGAGTGGATTTCCGTGAATTGGTCAAGGATCTGGCATCGGTCTTTAAGACCCGTATCGAACTGCGGCAGATCGGTGTGCGGGATGAATGTAAGATGATGGGCGGACTGGGAATGTGCGGCAGACCCTTCTGTTGCAGCCAGTTCCTCAATGATTTCAGCCGCGTGACCATCAAAAGTGCCAAGGATCAGGGATTGCCCTTAAATCCCGTGAAGATCAGCGGTGTTTGCGGCATCCTGATGTGCTGTCTTAATTATGAGGAAGCCACCTATCAGGAATTGAGCAAGGCTCTGCCCAAAAACGGTGCCTCCGTGGAAACCCCCAAGGGGCGCGGAACGGTGGCGGAGACTGCTGTGCTTACCGGTAAGGTAAAGGTGAAATTTACCGATGAGGAAGGCAATGCCACCTTTGATACCTTCGATGCTAAGGAACTGAAGTTCCAAAAAGCCCCCCGCCCTCAACCCAAAGAGGCAAAAAAGAAAGAAAAAGAAGCGGTGGAGCAATAAATTTTTGAAAAACACTTGAAAAGAAGATTTTCTTGTGATAGTATATCTTTAACATAACAAGGAGGTGTTCTGAAATGGCACATACTATTACTGACGCTTGCATTAGCTGTGGTTCCTGCGAAGCAGAGTGCCCTGTAAATGCAATTTCTGCCGGCGATGATAAATATGTTATCAACGCTGATGAGTGCATCGATTGCGGCGCTTGCGCATCCGGTTGCCCCGTTGAGGCGATCGAAGCATAATCGATCTACTGTTAAAACGGCCGTTCCCTTTGGAACGGCCGTTTTTCATACTGTCAAAAAAGGCCCCGACCGCAGAAAAAAGAATTAAATTGTGGAAGCGATATTGGCATCACCCCATAAAAAGGAATATAAAAATTGTTCTGTGTCTCCTCGCGAAATTATGAAAAAATGCGGCCGAGTGCCGCATTTTAATTGAATTTTTCTGCTATCTGCCAAACTGCTCTCTACCGTGCGTCAAAAGAAATGAAGTCCGCTCCGTCTCTCGCTTACGAGAGACTTTCACTCTATTCATTTCTTTTTCCTTATCCCACAAAACGCACGGTTTTGTGGGAACCCAGAAAAACGCCGACGAGAGCAGTTTGACAAATTCGGAACCATTTTTGAGAGTCTCCCAGCGTGTCAAAAATAATAAACAGTGTTTTGACACGCTGAAACGGCCGTTCCAAAGGGAACGGCCGTTTTTCATTTCATTGCGTCTTAAAGAAATCTTAATAAATTTGGTACTGTATTCTTAAGGAAAGATATGGTAGAATAGATTTAGAAATAAAAAGCGGAGGTTTGGCAATGTTAGAGACCAAAGGCTTATATAAAATTTATAAACCCAAAAAGGGTGTGCCGGTCACGGCGCTGAAGAATGTGAACATCCGTTTCCCCGATCGGGGGATGGTGTTTTTACTGGGCAAATCCGGCTCGGGAAAATCTACCCTTTTGAATGTATTGGGCGGGTTGGATCGTTATGATAAAGGGGAGATCCTGATCAAAGGAGTCTCCTCCAAGTCCTTCCGCCAAAAGCATTTTGACTCCTACCGTAATACCTATGTGGGCTTTATCTTTCAGGAATATAATGTGTTAGAGGATTTCACCGTTGGTGCCAATATCGCCTTGGCTTTGCAGCTGCAGGGCAAAAAGGCCACCGATGCCGCCATCAATGCCATCTTGAATGAGGTGGATCTGGCAGGCTTCGGTGCCCGCCGCCCCAATGAGCTTTCCGGCGGTCAGAAGCAGCGGGTAGCCATCGCCCGCGCGCTGGTAAAGCAACCGGAGATCATTATGGCGGATGAGCCTACCGGCGCCTTGGATTCCGCCACCGGCAAGCAGGTTCTGGAGACTTTGAAAAAGCTTTCCCAAAAGCGGCTGGTGATTGTGGTCTCCCATGATCGGGATTTTGCCGAGCGGTATGCCGATCGGATCATTGAACTTGCCGATGGCAGTGTGATCCGCGATGTGGAGCGCACAGGTGCGGTTTTGGAAGAGGAGGCCCCGCTGACCTTTGAAGAAAACGGCGTTGCGGTGCAGGCAGGCTATCAGCTGACCGAAGAGGATCGCCTTGCCATCAACCGCTATCTGGCGGAGATGGAGAGCGGTTCATTTACCCTGCATTCCAAGCAAGGCGGCACCTCCGCTTTTGCTCCCACCGATCAGGCGAAGATTCCCCATCGGGACGGAGCACATTTCAAATTGATCAAATCCAAATTGCCTCTGCGCAATGCTTTTAAGATCGGCGGAAGCAGTTTGAAGCATAAAAAGTTCCGTTTGGTGATGACCATTTTGCTTTCCTGCATCGCCTTCGGTCTTTTCGGGCTTGCCGATACCTTCGGTGCCTATGACCATCCCGCCACCTGCACCGAATCCATTTTGGATACAGGGATCACCTATACCTCTGTGCGGAAGTCCAAATGGATGGAAAAAAGCAAGTATTGGCGAGATTACGGCTATACCTTGGAGGAGCAGGATCTTGCAGATTTTGAGCAAGCCACGGGTGTCCACCTGAAAGGGGTATTTGAGCCTACTCGGCCTTGGAGCTTTGAGGGGCAGTTAAATCCTAAGTCGGAACTGAATAAAACGGATATTACCCTTTATTACAGCGGCTTTACAGGGTTGACTGCGGTGACCCAAAAAGATCTTCAGGCCATGAACTATACCCTGCTGGAAGGGCGTCTGCCCCAAGGGGCGGCAAAGGAGATCGCCATCAGCGAATATGTGGCAGAGGTATTGATCAAGGGGCAATGCGCCCCTTACGGGACTGCCGACTATGTGATGTATTCCGGTCCTGAAACGGTGGTGGGCATCACTCTGCGGTTGAATGAGACCGATTATAAAGTGGTGGGTGTGGTAGACACCAAGTTCAATCTGGAGCGCTATGCGGTTTTGGGGGAGGAAAAAGAGCATCTGACCACCGCAGAGCAGTTGATCTATTATGCCTTGAGTCAGGAATTCAGTTATGCCGCCGATTACAGCCTTGCCCGCGTGGCAATGGTCAGTTCCGAAACGCTGGCCCAGGTGATGGCGGCAGAGCCCAAGCTCCGCGAACTGAACAACGGCGGCATTTCCTATTACAGTGACAAGTATTATATTGATGCCTATCGGGTGGGGAAGCTTTCTGATTTTGCTTCCCGCATCATCTGGACCGACGGAGTAAAAAGAGAGACCCTGGCGCAAAATGAAGTGGTGATCTCTTCCACCCAGCTGACCGGTTATATGGAGGAAGGGATGCCTGCCGTATCGACGGAGGAACTGATCCGTATGGCAGAGGAGCAGGGCACCTTCCACGGGCATATCTACACCTATGAAGATGATATAAGTCAATCCGTTGACAATGCCAAGGTGGTTGGCATTGTGGTAGCAGAGAAAGAGGAGCGGGATCCCTATGTGGTGATCAACGACGAGCTCTTTACCCGCCTTCTGGAAGGCGCCGAAGGACCTTACCATTATGCGGTGGGCGGAATGCCCCAGGAAAAGAGTGAGATCCGCCAAATGGTGGAACACTGCTATCGGGAGGATACCGGAATACGCTTCCCCTTGCAGAACTCCGTTTCTTATGAATTGGATATGGTGCACAGTGCTTTGAAAGAACTGGCAAAGGTCTTCCTTTATATCGGCTTGGGCTTTGCGGTGTTTGCGGCGCTGATGCTCTCCAACTTTATTGCCACCAGTATTTCCTATAAAAAGCAAGAGATCGGCATTTTGCGTGCGATCGGCTCCCGCAGCAGCGATGTATTCCGCATCTTCTTCTCCGAAAGCTTTATCATTGCCATGATCAACTTTGCCCTTTCTGCAGCAGGTGTTTTGGTAGGAACGATGGTGATCAACGGGATCATGCGCAATGAAGTGGGCATTTTGATCACCGTTTTGAATTTCGGCATCCGTCAGGTGGTGCTGCTGTTCGCCGTCAGCCTGCTGGTGGCGGCGGTGGCAAGCTTCTTCCCCGTGAAGCGCATTGCATCCAAGAGACCCATTGATGCCATTCGGAACCGTTAAATTATTGCAACAAAAAGTGTTTTTCATTCGTATTTCATAAGAAAGGAGGCAGAGCAATATGAAAAAGAAAATAAAACTTCTGATTTGGAGCATTCTCGCGGTGGTGCTGGCAGTAGGCGTGACCGTGGGCACTGTTTATACGGTGAAAGGGTACCGCATGTACCGCTCTGCCTTGGAAGAGTGCAGTGTGGCAGAAATGGCACGATCGGTAAGAGCGCAAGAGGACTATACTGCCCTTTCCGATCTGCCGGAGATCTATAAAAATGCGGTACTTGCCGCAGAGGATCATCGGTTTTATCAACACGGCGGGGTAGATCCCATCTCCATCGCCCGCGCGGTATGGAATAACCTGCGCACCTTCTCTTTTCGGGAGGGAGGCAGTACCATTACCCAGCAGGTGGCGAAAAACCTTTATTTCACGCAAGCCCGCAAATTAGAGCGAAAGATCGCCGAGGTCTTTATGGCGCGGGAATTGGAAAAAGAGCTGGAGAAGGATGCGATTTTAGAGATCTATATCAACAGCATCTATTACGGCAGCGGGTACTATTGCGTTGCCGATGCGGCAAAAGGATATTTCGGCAAAGAGCCTGCCGCCCTTTCCGATTATGAGTGCACCCTGCTGGCGGGGCTGCCCAATGCCCCTTCGGTTTATGATCCCACCGTCAATCCCCATCTGGCGGAACAGCGGCAGGATCAGGTGCTGGAAAAGATGGTGCGTCACGGATACCTCACCCAAGAACAAGCAAAGGAGATCGCCGATGAGCAAGAAACTTAAGATCGGTCTGTTGGCGGCAGGTGCCCTTTTATTGATCGTGGCCGCGGGAATCGCGGTGGGCTATTTCGGACTTCTGCCCCAAAAGACCTATGGCGCCGAAGCCTTTGGCATTGAAACGGTTCAAAGCCCTGTGGACTTTAATCAAAACGGGATCAATGACTATGGCGATATTATGGCGGGCGCCCGCAAGGATGCCCAAAACCGTCCCCGTTATGACGGTGCCTACTGTGCCGGCGGATACCCTGCGGAAAATGTGGGGGTCTGCACCGATGTGGTTTGGCGGGCATTCCGCAATGCGGGCTATTCCTTAAAGGAGATGGTGGATGCAGACATTGCCGCCGATCCCGCTCGTTATCCCCATATTGAAAAAGCCGATCCCAACATTGATTTTCGGCGGGTCACCAATCTCAAGATCTTTTTTGAAAAGTACGGGCAGGTGCTGACCACCGATATCAACGCCATTGAAGAGTGGCAACCGGGGGATATTGTAGTATTCGGTGCCAATAAGCATATCGGCATTGTGTCGGATAGGCGCAACGCCAACGGTCAGCCTTATATCCTACATAACGGCGGGCAGTATCAGCGGGAAGAGAATTATCTGCCCCGCGCCGCCGTTACCGCCCATTTTCGTTTTGATGCTTCCCAAGTTTCAAAAGACCTTTTAAAACCGTGGGATGATGCATAAAAAAAGAGAGTTTGTGAAACATCACAAACTCTCTTTTCTATTAGTAGATATACACATTGACCATCCGTCTGCCGAAGGAATAGGCTTCCTTGCGGGTGTTTACGCAGATGTCAATAATGTTGCCTTTAATGGCTCCGCCCGTATCGGCGGCAACTGCGGTACCGTAGATATACTTTCCGTCGGGAGTCTCCACATAGACCTTGGTGCCCAAGGGGATGACTCTGGGATCCACTGCTACCACGCCCCATTGAGCGGGCAGACCGGAGGCGGTGGTGCCGCCTGCGGAATATGCGGTGCATTCCATATAGAGAACATTCTTATATCCTGCGGGAGCAGTAGAGTTCTTCAGGAAAGACTGCTTTGCCTTGGTACCTACCAACACAATTTTTTCCACAGGATCCTTGGTGATCTGCTCAGAGATCAGTTCCCGCTGGGATTCTTTCCCGTTGACATAGGTCACCTGATAGGTATAAGTCTTTTCCCCCTTCTCGCCCTTTTGCTGAACCTTGGTTTCGCCCACATAAAGGTCGGAGGTTTTGATCTCTTTGGTGGTGTAGCTGATGGATTCGGTCTCCACGATCTGTTTGCCGCTGACCCGATCCAGTTGGATGGACATTCCGCTGAATACCTCGGCGGTAGTCTCATAATTCAAGCGGTCCTTTTGACCGCAGGCAAGCCCTGCCATCGTGAGTGCTTTGGCGACCGTTCCTTCGGTCATCATAACCAGAATGGTCTGCCCGTCTGCCTGAATGGAAACGGGGAAGGCGCGGGTGATATTGGCAGTCACAATTCCTTTGCTTTCGCTTACTTGGTATTCATCGCCCTGCCCTAAAGTCAAACCGCTCTTTTCCAAAATGGACTCCTCGTCGGGAGCGGCGGTATGATAGGTATAAACTAAAGTTCCGTTTTCATAAACTTCCACCTGATGGATGGTCACGGTGATCACCGACATCAGCATGGTCAGCACCGTGAGGCAGCAGACCGCGGTGGTGGCTACCCGATGATGTTTTAAGAACTTTACTGCCGTTGCACTGTATTGACGGACCCGCTCTGTAACGGCAGGTACTTTTTCCAAAAGTGCCTTGCCATGCTTGGTTGCAAACCCTTTGATCTGCGACCAAAGCTTAAAAAGCGTTTCGTTCAGTTTCTGCATAAAGCATTCTCCTTTTTCGTGGCGAAGTATTTTGGATTTCTCTTCGTCCTTATTTTGGATTCGCCTTTTCCAGTTTATGCAATTTCTGCCCAATTCATTACAATTTGGCGCACAAAAATTACAAAACCGTTACACAGTATAGCCTATAAAACGGAATTTGTCAAGTTTTTCGGCAAAAAAGTTACAAGACTGTAACTTTTTTGGATAAATAAGGAGACTTTTTACCGATGAAAAAGTCTCCTTATTTTGGTTTAAAGAATAAAGCGACAGACCGCCACAAACTGCAAAATCGCGCCTGTGAGGGAAAGCAGATGCCACACAAAGTGCATATAGGGCTTCTTCATGGCATAAAACAAAAAGCCGATGGAATAGAAGATGCCGCCGCTCAATAAATAGATCAGACCTGCGGGTGCCATTTTCAAGATCATGGGATAGGCGGCAAGGATAATGATCCATCCCATTATAATATAGAGGGGTGTGGTGAATTTTTTAAAGCGGTTCAGCGCCACCGCATCAAAGGTGATGCCAACGGCGGCGATGGCCCACTGGATGGCAAAAACCGTCCAACCAAGGGCACCGTGCAGGGTGATGAGGGTCACAGGGGTGTAGGTGCCTGCGATCAAAAGAAAGATGGTGGTATGATCCAATACCCGAAAGACCTTGCGGGCACTGCGGTGCTTCAATGCGTGAGCAAGGGTGGACACGGTAAAGAGGATGATCAGCGATGCGCCGTAGATCGCCGCCGCCACAATGGCCATCGCACCTTTCGCCGTTGCCAGCATATAGCATAAAGCAAAGATGCCGAAAAGAGCGCCTGCCCCGTGGGCGATGGCGGAGAGCAGATCTTCAAAGGGGGAGTAATAGACGGGTGTTACCCGTTCTTGGTTTTTCATTGCCTGCTTCCTTAAGAAAGATATTTGACCGTGCGCTCAATAGAGTCCTTGGAATTTTTCCAATCCTCTTTTTCATAGCGGTAATCGAATTTCTTGCAAAACCAATCCAGATCTTCTTTCAAGATATCAATATACTTTTTGTTGCAGGCGGTGATGGCTTCGGCAAAGGGCACCCGCTCCTTTTTGGACAGGGATTTTTCCGCCATCTCCAAAAGCTTTGCGCTATGGGTCTTGCAGAAGTATTCCTGCTCCGCCAAAAGGCGGCGGAAGTCCTCCTCCGCGGAGTAAAGATAGCAGATGTTATCCGCTACCCGCGTCATAAAGGTGGCAACTCTGCCGCAAAGGTAGCAGCTCTTGCGGGCATCTCCGTATGCCCCTGCCGCCTTTTTGGCGCCGCCCTTAAACAGTTTGCCGTCCAGCTCCTGCAGGTGGGTGGAAAGCATCAGCGCCAAAGGCAGCTTATTGCCGCTGGTCAAAAGCTTTTCCAAATGGTTTTTGCAGAATCCTTTTTTATTGGTTTCCTTTCGGATATCCGGCTCCATCATCGCCGCACCCAAAATCCGCTGGATCTCATCCGCTTCCAATTGGTTGCGAATGGTGCATACCGGACAGCCGCATTTCTCGTTGAAGGCTTCCTTAATCTTAATAGAATAAATTTTTTCTGCCATCGTTTTTCCTTTCTGTAACACTCTTTCTCCCTCCGTCATAGGATACAACAAATAAGCGACAAGGAGGGTAAGACTTATGTGTGGTTGCTTTAATGATTTGTTCGACAACAACAGTTGCTGGATCGTGATCTTGGTTATCATTCTGTTGGTCTGCTGCTGCAACGACTAATGTCGGAACATGAAAACGGCGCAGAACGCGAAAAAGAAAAGGATCATATATAAGAAAAGCGGTTTTTCGAACTCCTGCGAAAAAAGAAGCATTTTCTATGTTATAAATGATGGAAGAGTTTCCGAAGGCGAAAGCCAAGTCGGAGGCCAAGCGG
>JAZQET010000064.1:0-7324 GCA_045539135.1 Eubacteriales bacterium
AACCGCAGTTTCCTGCGGAGAAACGGCTATCATTGATTTCACGGCAGCAGAATCTTTGCAGATGCTTTTCCCGTTCAAAAAAGCATCACCGCTTGTGGGCTGTGTGAGGCAAGACAACATTTTAATCGTGGTTGTTTTGCCGGCGCCGTTTACACCGAGCAGAGAAAACAATTCGCCTTTTTTAACCTGCAAATTTAATTGGTCTACCGCAATGATATCCTTATATTTTTTAGTTAGATTAGCAGTCCTTATGGCATACATACAATCTGTCCTTTCCGTGAATGCGTTTACTGAATTATAGCATTTCAATTATGAAAAATCTCGTTTTTCATCTATTCGGTTCTATTTCTTATGTAAGCGGTAATCCTGTTGATACATTGCGTTTACAACACCTTATTGTCGTAATTTCCAAGGACAGTTGACCTGCTCATTCGTCGTAAATCTGTCGTAAACCACATTTTTAAGCAATAATTTGGATAAACAAAAAGGCGAAAACGCCTTGAAATAAGCGTTTTCCGCTTAATATTACTCTCTGAGGGGTTTCATTGTGGGGGACAAGATAACATCGCGGATCGTGTCGGTGCCGGTAAGCATCATCACACAACGATCGATACCCATACCCATACCGCCCGTAGGAGGCATACCGTATTCCATTGCGGTGAGAAAATCTTCGTCCATCATCTCCGTCCCATCGTCACCGCGTTCACGCTGTTCCACTTGCTTTTGGAAACGTTGACGCTGGTCGATGGGATCATTCAACTCGGAATAGGCATTTGCCAATTCGCTATGGCAAACAAACAGTTCAAAACGCTCAGTCAACCGAGGATCCTCGGGAGAACGCTTGGTCAAGGGAGAAACCTCCACGGGATACATTGTGATGAAAGTGGGTTGGATCAAGTGCTCTTCTACCCTTTGATCAAAGCAAGCATAAAGTGCATTACCCCAAGTCTTTTCGGCAGCGTCTGCAAGTTCTACACCCACAGCCTCCGCAGCGGCAACTGCTTCGGCATCATCGGTAATGGCACCAAAGTCAATACCAACATACTCTTTAACAGCCTCAACCATGGTAAGGCGGCGCCAACCGGGAGTAAGATCTAACTTTTCACCCATCCATTCCACTTCATAAGTGCCAAGAATATCTTTTGCAGCACCTGCAAGAATCCCTTCGGCAATATCCATCATATCATGGAAATCCGCAAAGGACTGATACAGTTCAACCGTAGTAAATTCAGGATTATGCTTGGGATCCATTCCTTCATTACGAAAAATACGGCCAATCTCATAAACGCGTTCCATACCACCGATGATCAAGCGCTTCAAAGGCAGTTCGGTAGCAATACGCATATACATATCAATATCCAAAGTATTATGATGGGTAATAAAGGGACGTGCAGCCGCACCGCCGGCGATGGTATTCAACACCGGAGTTTCTACTTCAATATAGTTCATATTATCAAGATACTTACGAACATATTGAATGAATTTAGAACGAATCGCAAAGTTCCGCTTTACTTCGGGGTTGATCATCAAATCAACATAACGCTGACGGTAACGAAGATCCTGATCCTTCAGACCGTGGAACTTTTCAGGCAAGGGTCTCAAAGACTTAGACAGTAAAACAATAGATTTTGCACGGATGGAGATTTCACCCATACGGGTACGGAAAACGGTACCGGTCACACCAACAATGTCACCAATATCATACTTCTTAAAGGCGGCCAATACTTCTTCGCCCACCTCATCGATCTTAACAAAAAGCTGAATTCTGCCTTCCCCGTCCTGCAGGTCGGCAAAAACAACCTTACCCATACCGCGTTTACTCATTAAGCGGCCTGCAACAGAAACAGATTTCTCTTCAAAGTTTTCGAAATCCGCTTTGATCTGTTCACTATGATGAACTGCATCAAACTTAGTGATCACAAAAGGATCCTTCCCGTTTGCCTGCAATTCAGACAACTTATCCCGCCGAATTTGAAGCAATTCGTTTAAGGAAAGTTCTTGATTAACATTCTGATCCATAATTTTATCCTCTATTACTTTTTGACGCTGACAATCTTATAGTTCAAAACGCCGACAGGAGCATCTACCTCAACGATCTGACCGGCAGACTTACCCAACACAGCGCGACCCAAGGGGCTATCATCGGAAATTTTACCATTCAAAGGATCGGCCTCAACAGAGCTTACAATGTCATAAACCAGTTCTTCATTGGTTTCCATATCCAGCACGGTTACGGTGTTACCGAGCCAAACTTCGTTTTCGCTTTCTTCCACAGCAGCATCATCTTCAACAATAACTGCATTTTTCAGAATGGACTCCAAAGTGGCGATACGAGACTCTACGATTGCCTGCTCATTTTTGGCTTCATCGTATTCGCTGTTCTCGGAAAGGTCACCGTAAGAACGGGCAACCTTGATTTTCTCGGCAATCTCTTCACGCTTGGTGGATTTCAATTCAGCAAGTTCTGCTTGCAGTTTTGCTTTACCTTCCAGTGTTAAGGAAACAATTTTCTCAGCCATTCTATACACTCCTCTTAAATGCAAGCGACCAAAGAGAGTCTTTGGTCGCTTGGTTCGAATTTAAATTACTTGCTCATGCTGGCAACTTCAGCCGCGAAGTCGTCTACTCTCTTCTCCAAACCTTCACCCTTTACATAGGAAACGAAGGACTTAGCATTTACTTCAACGCCAACTTCTTTGCTGACTTGCTTCAAATAAGCGCCCACAGAGATCTTATCATCTCTTACATAAGCCTGCTCCAGCAAGCAGTTCTCGGTATAGTACTTACCGATCTTACCACCGATCATCTTTTCCAAGATGTTCTCGGGCTTATTAGCATTCTTAGGATCGTTCTTGATCTGAGCCAAGAGAATATTCTTCTCGTTCTCAATCACTTCAGCGGGAACGTCCTCACGGCACAGGTAAGCAGGATGCATAGCAACGATCTGCATGCAAACATTTCTCAGAGCTTCCTGAACCTTTTCGTTGGCAGTGTCAGCATCGGTCAGAATCATAGCAGCCTCGCTGCCGCCGCCATGCACATAGCTTACACAGTTACCTTCCAAGCGAACAAAACGACGAATATTCATATTCTCGCCGATCTTCAAAATCTTCTCACGAAGAATGTCCTCTACGGTGAATTCAGTATCCTCAAATTTGCAAGCCTTCAAAGCATCAACATCAGCGGGGTTGTATGCAGCCGCTGCCTTAGCAGCGCCCTTAACCAGTGCCTGGAACTCAGCGTTCTTAGCAACAAAGTCGGTCTCGGAATTTACTTCGATCATAACACCAACGCCATCAGCGATATAGGTATCAACCATACCCTCGGAAGCGATACGGCTGGCCTTTTTAGCCTGAGCGGCCAAACCCTTCTCACGAAGCAACTCGATTGCTTTATCAACATTACCGTCTGCCTCGGTCAGAGCCTTTTTACAATCCATCATGCCGCAACCGGTGGTTTCACGCAAAGCTGCAACATCTTTAGCAGTAAAGTTCATCTTTCTTCCTCCTGAATTATTAAAAATTACTCAGCAACAACTTCCTCAGCAGCCTCGTCAGCCAACTGCTCGCCCTGTTTGCCTTCCAGAATGGCATTAGCCATGGTTTCAGCAATCAGCTTTACAGCGCGAATAGCGTCGTCGTTACCGGGGATGGGATAATCCACTTCATCGGGATCGCAGTTGGTATCAACGATAGCAACCACAGGAATACCCAATTTCTTAGCTTCAGCAATTGCAATGTGCTCTTTCTTGGGATCCACAACAAACAAAGCAGCGGGAGCCTTTTTCATCTCTTTAATACCGCCGTAGTTCTTCTCCAGAATCTCCATCTCATGGCGAAGCTTCAAAACTTCCTTCTTGGGCAAAAGATCAAAGGTGCCGTCCTCAGCCATTTTCTCCAACTGGTTCAAACGGTTGATAGACTTACGGATGGTCTGGAAGTTGGTCAGCATACCGCCGGGCCAACGAACAGATACATAGTACTGACCCACTCTCTGAGCTTCCTCACGGATAGAATCCTGAGCCTGCTTCTTGGTACCAACAAAGAGAACCTCGCCACCTTCAGCGGAGATATCGCGCATGAAGTTGTAGGCTTCCTCGACCTTTTTAACGGTCTTCTGCAGATCAATGATATAAATACCATTTCTCTCGGTGAAGATGTACTCTGCCATTTTGGGGTTCCATCTTCTGGTCTGATGGCCGAAATGTACACCGGCCTCCAACAGCTGTTTCATAGAAATTACGGACATGATAATTTCCTCCTTTTTTGTTTTTTACCGCCACAATGCTCAGCTGAAATCCCCACCGAACAAGTCGGAAACAGGGGGCATAACATCGTGTGAGTATTTTTACAGCACTACATACTATATCATATATGATTTATAATTGCAAGCAATTTTTTCGCTTTTTTCAAACTTTTTCAAAATGCAAACGCTCTCTTTCAGAAAAAACCGTAAGTTCCGTAATTTATCGGTTGACTTTTTGTTAAACTATTCTTATAATTTTGTTATAGTTTGTAAAAAGGAGTATAATATGTCATCAAAAAATATTCCCGAACTTTTCGGTTCAATGGTATTCAACGATAAGGCAATGAGAGAATACCTTCCCGAAGATGTATATCTTGCATTAAAGAAAACTATTGAAAACGGAAAAAGTCTCGACAAGACTATTGCAGGCGATGTTGCAAATGGAATGAAGGAGTGGGCACTCTCTAAAGGTGCCACACATTATTCCCATTGGTTCCAACCCATGACCGGCATCACTGCCGAAAAACATGACAGTTTCATTACCCCTTGCGGTGCCGATGGGATCATGATGGATTTTTCCGGCAAGGAACTGATTAAAGGCGAATCAGATGCATCTTCCTTCCCTAACGGCGGTTTGCGCGCCACCTTTGAGGCAAGAGGCTATACCGCATGGGATCCCACCGCATACGCCTTTATTAAGAATAACACTCTGTGCATCCCCACCGTTTTCTATTCTTATGGCGGAGAAGCGTTGGATAAAAAGACACCGTTACTTCGTTCCGACGAAGCGTTGAACCGTCAAGCGATACGCATCTTAAAACTTTTCGGAAATGAAGATGTCACAAAAACCGCCACCACCGTAGGTCCCGAGCAAGAATACTTTCTGGTTGATGAAGATATCTTTCTCGCCAGAAAGGATCTGGTTCTTTGCGGACGCACATTATTTGGTGCCATGCCCCCAAAAGGGCAGGAAATGGGCGACCATTACTTCGGTGCCATTAAGCCACGAGTGATGGCCTTTATGGAAGATCTGGATGAAGAACTTTGGAAGTTGGGCATCTATGCCAAAACCGAGCATAACGAAGCCGCCCCCGCCCAGCATGAGCTTGCACCGATTTACTGTAGAACCAACACCGCCGCCGATCACAATCAGTTGACGATGGAATTAATGAAAAAGACCGCCACCCGTCACGGATTAGCGTGCCTGCTTCACGAAAAGCCTTTCAACGGTGTAAACGGCAGCGGTAAGCACAACAACTGGTCTATTTCTACCAACACCGGAATTAACCTTTTGGATCCGGGTGAATCCCCTCGGGAAAATACTCAATTTTTGCTGTTCCTTTCCGCCATCATCAAGGCGGTCGATGAGCATCAGGATCTGATGCGCTTCTCAGTCGCCTCTGCCGGAAACGACCATCGTTTAGGTGCAAACGAGGCACCTCCCGCCATCATCTCGGTGTTCTTAGGCGATGAATTGGATGCTATTTTAAACTCCATCGAGAACGGCACAGTATACGCTCCCGAAAATGCCATTGTGATGAAAGGCGGCGTGCATACCCTTCCTCGCTTCTCCCGCGACACTACCGACCGTAACCGCACCTCCCCCTTTGCATTTACCAACAATAAGTTCGAATTCCGTATGCTGGGTTCTTCCGCATCCATTGCAGATCCCAACATTATTCTGAACACCATTATTGCCGATACACTTGCAGATTTTGCCGATATTTTGGAATCTGCCGATGATTTCAACGCCACCTTACAACAGTTGATCCAAGATACCATCAAACAGCATAAGCGGATCATCTTCAACGGCAATAACTATTCCCAAGAATGGGTTGAGGAAGCCGAAAAGCGCGGCTTATTGAATCTGCGCACCACGATGGATGTCCTCCCCTACTTCGTGCAGCAAAAGAATATTAATCTGTTCACTCGCCATAAAGTATTCACCTCCGAGGAAATGCATTCTCGGTATGAGATCATGGTGGAGAATTACTGCAAAACTCTTCACATTGAAGCCCTGACTCTTATTGATATGATCAAGAGCGACATTCTCCCCGCAGTTTTTCGAGAAGAAAACCAATTAGCAACCACCTTACTGCAAAAGAAAAACGCTGTTGCGGGAATCAGTTGCAAAGCGGAAGAAGCTCTTCTCCGTCAGTTGGCAACGCTTGCCGATCACCTTCACGACGGATGCATCACCTTTGAAAAGGATCTGGCTACCGCCGAGAAGATCAAAAACTTCTATGAGCAAGGTCTGTTCTATCAAAAAACGATTGCCGCTTCCCTTGCAGATTTGCGTGAAATTATCGACGAAATGGAATCTATTATCCCTGCAGAGAATTGGCCCTTCCCCACTTACTATGATCTGTTATTCAGCGTAAATTAATTAAAAGCCGTATTGCATGAAGCAATACGGCTTTTTAGTTGATCAAGCCATCATCGAAAAACTCCTTGATATTTTTTAAGGAGTTTTTTGTCTCTCTTACACTGTAACATCGTTTTGTGTCCGTAATTCAAATGATGTTTGCAACTGCGTTGCAAAACGATATTGTGTCCTTACGGACACAAACACAAAAAGAAAAGCAAGTCTCTCGACTTGCTTTTCTTTTTGGGACCGACACTCAAAATGGAACCGGTCTAAAAACCCGATTTTCTTTATTTTTTCTTTTCGTATCCATAACATTCGCCATTTAAATCAATATGCTCAATATGAGATTTGAGATCTTGCTCACACGCATCTTCAGAATAGTTTACACAATGAACACATTTTTCTGCAATGACTTTTTTGAGTTTTTCTTCATATTCCCATCTGCGAAGAATAGATACTTCAGCTTCTTTGACAAGTCGAATATTAGAGGGATTCCAATATTGTTTTTCCGTCTTTAAATCTTCTTCAATATAAAACGGGGCAACACAACCTTCCTCAATTAAAAACTCTAATTCCACAAAAGAATGATAGTTTCCGTTAAGAAATTCAATGAAGTCCTTTATGTTATTTATTCCATTGGGAAATTTACAATACTGAACATTGTTGATTAAAGCAACATTTAATTTTTTCACAAAATTACTCCTTATTTTT
>JAZQET010000065.1:0-18404 GCA_045539135.1 Eubacteriales bacterium
AAAAAGCCCGCCGGCCGAACGGCTTTTCCGGGGGGCGGTTTTTTATTTCTTTTTTCGGTGGTAGAGCCATCTTGCCAAATAGATACAAAAGGCGGTGAGCAGTACCAAGCGCACGGTATCCATCGCCAGATTGAACAAGTAGAAAAGACTGCTGTGAACAAGGGCAAGGTGATGGTTCAGCACCGCTTTTGCCCAAAGATCAAAAAGGATGGGCACAAGGATGCTCATGGCGAAGAATAAGCCGGTAAAAAGAAGATGTCTTTTGGGGTTCTTCACCGGCACCTTTCTTAGGGTGCGGGCGGAGATCAAAAGCATTGCCAGCAGAGCGGCAAATAAGCACCAACCGATCAGAATATATCTTCGGAAGGCTTCTGTGGGTTGCGTGAAGGTCAAGGTGATATGGCTCCAATGCCAAGAGAAGGAAATATAAAGACCGTATGAAAGGCACCAATAAACCGCCCAAAGGCAAAAGAGCGGGGTATATTTTCGGGTCAGAAGAATCAAAAGTCCGCAGGTAAGAAGAGGAAGAACCATAAACAGATAATAATCAAATTCATACCGACCAAGCAAGCCGTTGCACAAATGGCTTCCGCCGATCAACAGCAAAAGAGCGCCTACGACGATGCGCCAAGTGGGAAGTTTTTCCTTTGGTCTATAGGGTTCTGTTTCCGCTTCCGTTGCTGTTCCGTTGACCAAATGATCAAGGGTCACTCCAAAAAGCTGCGCCAGTTGCGTGGCTTTTTCAAAATCGGGGGAAGCAGAGCCGGTTTCCCAGCGGGAAACCGATTGACGGGACACATGGAGTTGCTCCGCCAGATCTTCTTGGGAAAAATGATGTTCTTTTCTTAATTGATAAAGGCGTTCGCCAAAGGTCATAAAATACACCTCCTTATGTGTCTATTATAGAGTTTTGGGGCAGGAAAGTCTATATCATTTCGTTGGAAAAACCGCAACAAACGGTTGCGTTTTGAAAAAAGACACCGAAAAACTGCGTTTTCGGTGTCTTTTTGATTATTCTTCAAAGAGTTTTACTTGGGGATCGGGCAGGTCCTGCCGGCGCAGGAGATGACCCACCGCGGGGATATTTTTGGTGCGGTAGTAGGAAAGGTTGGTAAGACCCAATTCCTCGACGGTGACCACCCGATTAAGGCGGTGCTTACCCTTTTGGGTCATCACGGTAACCCCTTGGGTGGATTTGGTAGTCTTGGCGGGGATCAATGCGGAATTGACCACCAATGCCTTTTCATTGCCGGAGATCAGCACCAGATCCTGATCCTTGGTAATCTGAGCCGTGGCAACAAGGGATGCCTTATCGCTATAGGCATTGATCAGGCGCTTACGGTTGGTGACCGTCTTATAAGAAGCGAGGGGCACCTTGGCGGCTTTTCCGTTTTCAAAGAAGAAGATCATATCGCCGCTGTAATCGGTGGTCAGTGCCATCGCCACCACCGTTTCGCCCTGCTCCATCTCCAATTTGGCGGGCAGGTAATCGCCCAAAAGGCTGGCCTTGGTATCCTCAAAGTCATAGCCCTTGGCTTTATAAGCATTTTGCATGGAGGTGAAGAAGATCAGCTCGGCTTTATTGGTCGCTTCCACCATACGGCGGAGTCCGTCGCCGTCCTTATACTTTTGGGCACTGTTCATACGCAGCGATTGAGGGGTGATCTTTTTGAAGTAGCCCTCATTGGAAAGGAAGTAGGTGCAGGGATAATCCTCGATCTGCTCGGTCTCATCCACCTCCACCATCTGATCGTCATAGACCAGCTCGGTCTTACGGGGGGTGGCATAGGTCTTTTTGATCCGCTTAAGATCGTTTTCGATCAGCTTATGAATCTTGGTGCGGCTTTTGAGGATGCTTTCCATCTCGGCGATCTCTTTTTCCAAATTGGTAATCTCCTCCAACCGATGGAGGATATACTCTTTGTTCAGGTGGCGCAGTTTGATGTTGGCAATATGCTCTGCCTGAATTTCATCCACACCGAAGCCGATCATCAGGTTGGGAACCACCTCTTCTTCGTGCTCGGTATCTTTCACGATCTGCACCGCTTTATCAATATCCAGCAGGATCTTTTTAAGACCCAGCAGAAGATGCAGTTTATCCTTGGCTTTATTCAAATTGAAATAGGTGCGCCGTTTGATACACTCGGTACGGAATGCCACCCATTCCTCGATCAGCTCCCGCACACCCAGCACTTGGGGGGTGCCTGCGATCAGCACATTGAAGTTGCAGCCGAAGCTATCCTCCAAGGGAGTCATCTTGAAGAGCTTTGCCATCAGATTTTCGATATTGGCGCCCCGCTTGGTCTCGATGGCGATCCGCATACCGGTCTTATCCGACATATCTTTCACATCGTTTAACTCTTTCAGCTTGCCCGCCTTATAGAGCTCGATGATCTTATCAATGATGGCTTCCACCGTGGTGGTATAGGGGATCTCGGTAACGGTGATCAGGTTGCCCTTGGGATCCACCTCATATTTGGCGCGCACGCGGATGGAGCCGCGGCCGGTCTCATAGACCTCTTTGATCTGAGATTGATTAACCAGCAGTTGACCGCCGGTGGAAAAATCGGGGGCGGGCAGAGTCAACTCCAGCGGGTGATCGGGGTTTTCCATCAGGGCGATCACCGTGTCGCACACTTCGCCCAAATTAAAGGAACAGATATTGGATGCCATACCCACCGCAATACCCTGATTGGGGGTGGTGAGGATGGTGGGGAAGGAAACGGGGAGCAAGGTTGGTTCGGTGGTGGAATTATCATAGTTGGGCACAAAATCCACCGTGTCTTTATCAATATCGTCAAACAGTTCCTTACAGACCGGTGCAAGCTTTGCCTCGGTGTAACGGGAAGCGGCATAGGCCATATCGCGGGAATAGACCTTACCGAAGTTGCCCTTGGACTCCACAAAGGGGAGGGGCAGGGCTTCATTGCCGCGGGAAAGGCGGACCATCGTCTCATAGATGGCGCCGTCGCCGTGGGGGTTCAGGGTCATGGTGGCGCCCACGATATTGGCACTTTTCACCAGATCCCCCGTCAGCAAGCCCTTTTTATACATAGTATAAAGCAGCTTGCGGTGAGCGGGCTTCAGACCGTTGATCTCAGGGATGGCGCGGGAGAGGATCACGCTCATTGCATAGGGCATATAGTTGGTTTCCAGCGTTTCCACAACGCCCTTTAAGATGGGTTCTTTTTCCACATACACCTTTTCAGGTGCCTTTTTCTTTGCCATTGCGTTCCACCTCCTTTAGGAAAGATCCAGATCATCCAGATAGAGATGACCGTTATCGGCAATATATTCTTTTCTGCCTGCCAGATTGTCCCCCAAAAGGATATCAAAGATACGGGCGGTTTCTTCCGCATCGGAGGGGGTCACCTTGATCAGGCGGCGGGTCTCGGGGTTCATGGTGGTCTGCCACATCATATCGGGCTCATTTTCACCCAATCCCTTACTCCGCATAATTTTGATCTTCCGCCCTTCCAGCTTGGCAAGGATCTCCTCCTTTTCCTTTTCGGTATAGGCGAAATAGGTGTTCTTCTTGTTTTTGTCGGTGATCTCGTAAAGGGGAGATTCCGCAATATAAACATAACCCTTTTCGATCAGGGTGGGGGTCAGCCGATAGAGCATGGTGAGGATCAGGGTGCGGATCTGGAAACCGTCCACATCCGCATCGGTACAGATGATGATCTTATTCCAGCGAAGGGCGGCAAGATCAAAGCTTTGCACCCCTTTGGCGGTCTTTCCGCTGATCTCCACGCCGCAACCCAAAACCTTCAGCAGATCCACGATCACATCGCTTTTGAAGATCTTGCTGTAATCCGCCTTCAGGCAGTTGAGGATCTTACCCCGCACCGGCATAATGGCTTGGAAATTACTGTCCCGCCCCTGTTTACAGGAGCCCAGTGCCGAGTCACCCTCCACGATATAGATCTCTCGCTTGGCAATATCCTTGGTTTGGCAATCCACAAACTTCTGCACGCGGTTTGCCATATCAATAGAGCCGGAAAGGGCCTTTTTAACATTGATCCGTTCCTTTTCGCTCTTCTCTCTTGCCCGCTTATTCACCAAGATCTGATTGGTGACCTTTTGGGCTTCGTTGGGGTTTTCAATAAAGTAGATCCGCAGATTTTGCCGCAAAAAGTCGGTGGTACATTCTTGGATGAATTTATTGGTAATGCTCTTTTTGGTCTGGTTCTCATAAGAGGTAACGGTGGAGAAGCAGTTGGAGACCAAAACCAAGCAATCGGAAACATCCGCAAAGGTGATCTTGCTTTCGCCCTTATTATATTTTCCGTTGTTTTTGAGATAAGCGTCCACCTCTGCCACAAAGGCGGTCTTGGCGGCCTTGTCCGGCGCGCCGCCGTGCTCCAAGAAGCTGGAGTTGTGGTAATACTCCAAAAGGTTTACCCGATTGGAAAAGGCCACACAGCAGGAAAGCTTTACCTTATATTCGGGGCGATCCTCCCGATCGCGGCCCACTCTCTCATCCTGCCAAAAAACAGGCTGGGAAAGGGAATCCTCCCCCAAAAGCTCGGTCACATAGTCCACAATACCGTTTTTATAGCAGTATTCCTTAGACTCAAAGCCTTTTTCAGTTTCATTCTTAAAGAGGAAGGTCAGTCCTGCGTTGACCACCGCCTGCTTTTGCAGTATATCCTCATAATAGGCGGCATCCACGCTGATATCGGTAAAAACCTCCCGATCCGGCTTCCAACGGGTCACCGTACCGGTGCGCTTGCCGCTGAAGGGCTCTTCCTGCAGGCCGCCGATATTAAAGCCTTTTTCAAAGTGAAGGCTATGCTTCTTTCCGTCGCGGTAAACGGTTACATCCATATATTCTGAGGAGAACTGAGTGGCACAGGCGCCCAGACCGTTGAGACCCAAGGAGTACTCATAGTTTTGCCCCTGATTGGTGTTATACTTACCGCCTGCGTAAAGCTCGCAGTAGACCAGCTCCCAGTTGAACCGCTCTTCCCGCTGGTTATAACCCACCGGAACGCCCCGCCCGAAGTCTTCCACTTCCACCGAGCCGTCCTTAAAACGGGTCACGGTGATCTTATTGCCGTGTCCCTCTCTGGCTTCGTCGATGGAGTTGGATAAAATTTCGAAAATGGCATGCTGACAGCCGTCCAAACCGTCCGACCCGAAGATGACACCCGGCCGCAGCCGTACTTGGTCGGGACCTTTTAATTTGACAATACTGTCGTCATTATATTCCTGTTTCTTTGCCATAGGGCCCTCCTACTAAATAATAAATCTCATACCGATTAATTATACTACATCTTGTGGTCACTTGTCAATTATGGACTTTTTAATAATTATGGTGTATAATCATTAAAAATATCAGAATGGAGACCTATGGTTATGTATACGGAATTGATGTGTCGCTTGCAGTTTCCGAAAGAGGCGGCGGAGTGCCTCCGAAAGGATCATAAGACTCTCCTTGAAGTTGCCGAAAGCGAGGGCTTGATGGAGCAGGCGGTGGACCATATGCTCTATGCCCGAGGGATTCATTTTCACGAGATCGCCGAAACCTTAGCAGAGAAAAGCGGGCTTCCCGTGTCTACGGTGGAGCTGTTGATGCAGCTGCAGGCGGCAGGACCCTTGAAAGGGATCTATGAAGAGAAGGGGAATTCCGAGGAACTCTATTGGGACACCATGATGGATCTTCAGTATAAACTGCTGGAATGCCGTGAGGTCTACGGCATTTGGGGAACCGTTGCCGCCCAGTGGCAGAGCGGCTTTTTTCGTTGCGAAATGTTCCAACTGGGGCGACTGCAATATGAGCCTATCGGTCTGCCCATTGATGAATATAAGGGGTATAAAAAAGGGGATCGGGTCTATAATTTACATATCCCCTCCTGCGGTCCGATGACCCCCGAAGCGGTGATGGCATCCCTAAAGACCGCTTATGGCTTTTTCCGCGAGGAATTGACCGACGGGATCCTGCCGGTGCACCTCCATTCTTGGATGATTTATCCCGCTCATTATGCGGTTTATCCCGAAGGGGGAAACCTGCGGAAATTCTATGATCTGTTTGATGTATTTGAGCCTGCGGAAAAGCCGAAAAACCCCTATCTTTGGCGGATCTTCGGCATTGAAAAATGCGAGGATTATTCCGACCTGCCCCAGCGCACCTCCCTTCAACGGCGGTTCAAGGAATACCTGCTTGCAGGGAAGTGTATGGGTGCCGCCAGAGGAATGCTGCTGTTTGACGGCGAAAAAATCCTCTTTTAACGCAAAAAAAGGCTTGCATTCCGCTTGGAAAATTGATAAAATAATTTAAATACACATTTTTAGAAATCTATTATATAAAGGAGAAGGATGTATGTACGCTGAAAAGGTTTTGAAAGAAGCATTGACTTTCGATGATGTGTTGCTGGTACCCGCCAAGAGTGAGGTTTTGCCCAATACCGTTAGCCTGCACACCAGACTGACCAATAAGATCCATTTGAATGTGCCTTTGATGAGTGCCGCTATGGATACCGTGACCGAGAGTAAAATGGCCATTGCCATGGCAAGAGAAGGCGGTATCGGTGTTATTCATAAGAATATGACCATCGCCCAGCAGGCGGAAGAAGTGCAACGGGTAAAGCGCAGTGAAAACGGCGTTATCAACGATCCTTTCTACCTTTCTCCCGATAATCTGGTCAGCGAAGCAGACGCGCTGATGGGCAAGTATAAGATCTCCGGTGTGCCCATCTGTCAGGATGGCCGTTTGGTGGGTATTATCACCAACCGTGATATGCGGTTTATGACCGATTTCAACGTAAAGATCTCCACCGTGATGACCCCTGAAGACAAGCTGATCACCGCTCCCGTGGGCACCACCTTGGAGCAGGCAAAGGCGATCCTGCAAAAGCATCGGGTCGAGAAATTGCCTTTGGTGGATGAGAAGGGCAAGCTGTCCGGCTTGATCACCATTAAGGATATTGAAAAGAGTGTGCAGTATCCCAACTCTGCAAGAGACGAGCAGGGCAGATTGCTTTGCGCTGCCGCCATCGGTGTGACTGCCGATGTATTGGACCGTGCAGGTGCCTTGATCGAAGCGGGAGTAGATGTTTTGGTTCTGGATTCCGCTCACGGTCATTCCGCCAACATTATGAAGACCCTGAAGCTGGTGAAGGAAAACTTCCCCGACATTCAGGTGGTGGCAGGCAACATTGCAACCGCAGAAGCGGCTGAGGATCTGATCGCCGCAGGTGCAGACGCAGTGAAGGTAGGTATCGGCCCCGGTTCTATCTGCACCACCCGTGTGGTTTCCGGTATCGGTGTTCCTCAGCTCACTGCCGTGATGGATGTGGCAGAGGTCTGCACCCGTCATAATATTCCTTTGATCGCAGACGGCGGTATTAAATTCTCCGGTGATATCGTGAAGGCCATTGCCGCAGGTGCCGATGTAATTATGGTGGGCTCCTTGCTGGCAGGCTGTGAAGAAAGCCCCGGTGAAGAAGAACTCTATCAGGGTCGTCGCTTTAAGACTTATCGCGGTATGGGCTCCATGGCAGCCATGGCAAAGGGCTCTGCCGACCGTTATTTCCAGACCGGTACCAAGAAATTGGTTCCCGAAGGTGTGGAAGGCCGTGTGCCCTTTAAGGGCGCAATGGGCGATACCGTGTTCCAGCTGATGGGCGGTTTGCGCTCCGGTATGGGCTACTGCGGTACCGCTACCATTCCCGAACTGAAGAAAAACGGCAAATTTGTGAAGATTACCGGCGCAGGCTTGATCGAAAGCCATCCCCATGATATTCATATCACCAAGGAAGCGCCCAACTATACTTCCGACGCGAAATGAGGATAAAATAAAGAATGAAAGATCTTGCTTTGATCGACCATCTGGCATCCCTGTCCCGCCTTTCCTTTGAGGGCGCGGAAAAAGAGCGGATGGCAGAAGATATGGAAAGCATTATGAAGCTGATGGATACCATCACCGAGGTAGAGATCTCGGAGGCGGATTATCCCTTGACCGCCGAGGGCGGTATGGAGCTTCTGCGGGAGGATGAGATCCAACCCTCTATGCCCGTGGAGGATGCCATTGCCAATGCCAAAGGCAAGCTGTACCATTTTATTGCGGTGCAGAAGTTGATGGATTGAGGTGGTCACCGTGAATTTGCATTTGAAATCAATTAAAGAATTAAGAGGGCTTTTGGACGGCGGCGATATTACCGTTCAGGAGCTGGTGCAGTATTATCTGGACCGTATTGAGAAGCTGGACAGTACCATCCATGCCTATATCACCGTGAATGAGAAGGCAATGGAGCAGGCGGAGCGTGCCCAAAAGATGATCGAAGAGGGTGCCGCAGGTCCTTTGACCGGTATTGTGCTGGGCATTAAGGATAACATCTGCACCAAGGGCTTGCGCACCACCTGCGCATCCCATATGCTGGAGGATTTTGTGCCCACCTATAACGCCACCGTTGCAGAGCGGCTGGAGGCGCAGGGCGCCATCTTCATCGGCAAGCTGAATATGGATGAATTTGCCATGGGTGCTTCCACCACCACTTCCTATTTCGGAAATACTCAAAATCCTTATGATATTGAGCGGGTGCCCGGCGGCTCCTCCGGCGGCAGTGCCGCGGCGGTTGCGGCAGGTCTCTGCGTGGCTTCTTTGGGTAGTGATACCGGCGGTTCCATCCGTCAGCCCGCCGCTTTTTGCGGTGTGACCGGCTTGAAGCCTACCTATGGCAGAGTGTCCCGCTCCGGCTTGGTTGCCTTTGCCTCCTCCTTGGATCAGATCGGCCCCATCGGCAAGAGTGCAAGAGATTGCGCGGTGCTGTTGGATGCCATTTCCGGCGAGGATCCCTTGGATATGACCTCCCGTCCCTCGGAGCCTGTGGCTTCCATGATCGGAGAGTCTGTTGAAGGCACCGTGATCGGTGTGCCCAAGGAATTCTTCGGCGAGGGTCTTAATGAAGAGATCAAGGCGGCGGTGGAGCAGGCCATCAAGACCTATGAAGAGATGGGTTGTGTGATCAAAGAGGTTTCTATGCCTTCTTTGAAATATGCCATCCCCGCGTATTATTTGATCGCTTCGGCGGAGGCTTCTTCCAACCTTGCACGGTACGACGGTGTGCGCTACGGGCATCTGTCCAAAGAAGGAAACTCCTTTGATGAGCGGTTGATCGCCACCCGTAACGAAGGCTTCGGCAATGAGGTCAAGCGGCGGATCTTGTTGGGCAGCTATGCGCTCTCCAGCGGCTATTTCGATGCCTATTATAAGAAAGCCTCTCTGCTTCGTCGGCGGATCCGCAAGGAATATGAAGAGATCTTTAAGACCTGCGACTGTATTTTGACCCCCACCACTCCTGAAGTGGCTTTCAAATTCGGCGCAAAATCCGAAGATCCCACCGAGATGTATCTGGCGGATATCTATACCGTTACCGTGAACATCGCAGGTCTGCCCGCAGTCAGCACCCCTTGCGGTTATACCAAAGAGGGAATGCCTATCGGAATGAGCATTGTGGGAAAAGCCTTTGAAGACGGAAAGCTCTTGAATATGGCAGATGCCTTTGAGAAAAAATTCAATTATATTCTCAATGATTTTTGCTTATAAATTCTTGTACTTTCAGAAAATCTATGTTAAAATAAAATATAAGGTTTCGGAAGAGAGCGGAGAATCCGCTCTTTTCCCGAACCGAACAAGAGGGTTGTCTTTACAAGGCAGCACTCCGGATGTTGAGAGACGGGCGCGGCGCAATAGGCGTGTCGTGAACCATGTCAGGCGGGGAACCGAGCAGCATTAAGCGGATCTTCGTCTATGTGTGCCGAATTCCTGTTTTGAGTCCGGCTTGCTGTCTTGTAAAGACAATCGTCTTTTAAGGAGATTTTATGTATCAGGCTTTATATCGAAAATACCGCCCGCTGACCTTCTCGGATGTGTTGGGGCAGGAACATATTGTGAAGACCCTGCGCGCTCAGATCGCAAGCGGGAATATTTCCCATGCCTATTTGTTCTGCGGCACCCGCGGTACGGGGAAGACCAGCTGTGCCAAAATTCTGGCGCGGGCGGTCAACTGCAGCAACGGGGCAGAGGGGGATCCCTGTAACGCCTGTCCCCAATGCTTGGGGATCTTAAATGAATCCACTATGGATGTGGTGGAGATCGATGCCGCCACCAATACCGGTGTGGGAGATGTGCGGGAACTGCGGGAAGAGTTGATCTATGCCCCTGCCTCGGTGAAATATCGGGTCTATATCATCGATGAGGTGCATATGCTGAGTAATCAGGCATTCAATGCCCTCTTAAAGACCTTGGAGGAGCCTCCCTCCCATGTGATCTTTGTGTTGGCTACCACCGAGATCCATAAGATCCCTGCCACCATTCTTTCCCGCTGTCAGCGGTTTGATTTCAAACGGTTGACGCCGGAACTGATCGCCAAGCGCCTGACCTATGTGGCGGAAAAAGAAGGCTTTGCCTTGGAGCCGGAAGCGGCGGCACTTTTGGCACGGATGGCAGACGGTGCCATGCGAGACGGTCTTTCTCTTTTGGACCGTTGCCGCAACGGTGATGAGCCGGTGACCCTTGCCCGTGTGGAGCAGATCATCGGCGTTTGTGGCAGTGACCAACTGCTGGACGCGGTGAAGCTTGCTTGGCAACGGGATGCATCGGGTCTTTTGAAGTTTTATAAAAATGCGCGGGAGCGCTATGCAGGCCCTGCCCAGCTTTTTGCCGATCTTTCGGCGGTCTTGCGGGATCTTTTGGTCTGCAGTGTCAGCGACCATCCCGAAGAATTGATCGAATGCGATGCGCGGGAACTGCAACAGAAAATTGCCCTTTCCCGCGAACTGCCCACCGCTTGCGTGATGCGGATGATGCGCACCCTGCAAAACGGTATTTGGGAATTGAGCCGCACCGCTGATAAAGGACTTTTGGCAGAGATGACTCTTATCTCCCTGTGCCGCGAGGAATTGGGAGAGGATATGGCATCCTTGAGCGCGCGGATCGCCCGCTTGGAGCGGGGCATTCCCCCTGTGGCGGCACCTGCCCCTGCGGCGGCGCCCAAAGCGGAAGAACCGATTGCCCCTGCCCCTGCGGCGGAGCCTGCGCCTGCGTCTGTTCCTCAGGCACCTGCACCTGCGGCAGAAACCGCTTCCTCCGAGTGCCCCTTCTGGGAGGATTTTCAGGCGACCTTGGCGGCCATGGGCTATGGCAATCTGATGGGCTTTTTATTGGATATCACTCCTTCGGTGGAAGGGGATAAGCTGATCTTGGAAAGCAGTGTTTCATTCTGCTTGCAATTTTTGGAGAAACCGGAGTCGAAGGCGGCGCTGACCGCGGCGGCAGAGCGGGCGGGCGGAAAGCCCTATACGGTGGTGTTGCGGGAAAGCAGTGCCGCCTTGCAAAAAGACGACCCCATGAACGATTTTTTAATGAACTGAAAGGATAATAAAGAACAATGAAGGCAAGATTACCGGAAGGCTATAATATGAAGCAGGGCGATATGATGCGCCGTGTGCAGAAGATGCAGGAAGATATGCAAAATGCCCAAGCAGAGGTAGAGGCTTCTGTTTTTGAGGCATCCGCAGGCGGCGGTGCCGTGACCGCCAAGGTCAACGGCAAAAAGGAAGTATTGGAAGTGAAGATCAAGCCCGAAGTGGTGGATCCCGATGATGTGGAGATGCTGGAAGATCTTCTGGTGGCGGCAGTCAACGAGTGTATGAAAAAGGCTGATTCTGCCATGGAGAGCAAGATGGGCGCCATTACCGGCGGAATGAACCTGCCCGGTATGAACGGCTTGTTTTAATTTCGATGCCGAATATCAATCAGTTAAACAAATTAATTGAGCAGTTTGCCAAGCTTCCCGGTGTGGGGGCGAAGACGGCGCAAAAGATGGCCTATTTCATTTTGGCGCAAGGGGATAACGCGGTAAAGGAATTTGCCGATACCCTTTTGGCATCCAAGAATATGATCCATTGCTGTCCCCGTTGCCAGAACCTGACCGATCGGGAGCTTTGCCCCATCTGCGCCGATGAAAAGCGGAAAGGCGCCATCTGCGTGGTGGAAAAGCCGGAGGATGTGGAAGCCATGGAGCGCACCCGCACCTTTCAGGGTACTTACCATGTGTTGCACGGTCTGATCTCGCCGGTAAACGGCATCGGTGCCGATCAACTGAAGATTCGGGAACTGCTTCATCGGGTGGCGGAAGAGCCGGTGGAAGAGATCATTCTTGCCACCTCTCCCAATGTGGAGGGGCAGGCCACCGCCCTTTATCTGTTCAAACTGCTGAAGCCCTTTGAAATTAAGGTGACCGGTCTTGCGTTGGGCATCCCTGTGGGCGGCACCTTGGAATATGCAGACAGTTTGACCCTGACCCGTGCCATGGAGAACAGGAGGTCATTTGAATGAACAGTTATCAACCGCGGGGCGTGTGCTCCCGCAAGATCTATTTCAATGTGGCGGAAGACGGTACCTTGCACGATGTTTCCTTTGAAGGGGGTTGCAACGGCAACCTGCAGGGCATCGGTGCTTTGGTGGAGGGAATGGACATTGAAGAAGCCATTTCCCGCTTGGCCGGCATTTCGTGCGGATATAAAGGAACATCCTGCCCCGATCAGTTGGCGCAGGCATTAATAGAATATCAGGAGGAACACTAAGATGGATCATATGAAAGAATATGAGCGTTGGCTTGGTTTTTATGAACTGGACGGCAGATTGAAGGCAGATCTTATCGCGATCCACGGCAATGAAGATGAGATCCGTTCCCGTTTTGCCTGCGACCTGACCTTCGGTACCGCAGGGCTTCGCGGCCTGATGGGTGCCGGTACCAATCGAATGAATATCTATACTGTGCGCCGTGCCTCCAAAGGTTTCGGTAATTACATTGTATCCTTGGGCAAGGAAGCCATGGATCGGGGTGTGGTGATTGCTTATGACTGCCGTAATAACGGTAAGAAGTTTGCAATGGAAACGGCCTTGACGATGTGTGCCTTGGGCATCCACGTGCGGCTGTTTGAAGCCTTGCGCCCCACTCCCGAGCTTTCTTTTGCCATTCGGGATTTCGGTGCCATCGGCGGTATCAATATCACCGCCTCCCATAACCCCAAGGAATATAACGGCTATAAGGCTTATTTTGAAGACGGTGCCCAGATCTCCGGCGATCAGGCAGACTTCATCTTTGCCGAGATGCAAAAGGTGGATCCTCTCACCATCAAGACCGCTTCCGAGGAAGAGGCTTTGGAGAAGGGTCTTTTGGAGATCATCGGTGCCGAAGTGGACGAGAAATATTTGGCGCGGGTATTGGAAGAGCAACTGCCCTTGGGTGAGCTTTCCCCCGAAGCAAAGAATCTTTCCATTGTGTATACCCCCTTCCACGGCACCGGTCATAAGCTGGTTCCCGCCGTATTTGAGGCGTTGGGTGCCAATGTGCATTTTGTGACCGAGCAGATGACGCCGGATGGCGATTTCCCCACCGTTAAGAGCCCCAACCCCGAGGAAAAAGAAGGCTTTGTTCCCGGCTTGGAATTGGCACGCAAGGTGGGCGCCGATCTGATCATCGCCACCGATCCCGATGCAGACCGTGTGGGTGTTGCCGCGCTCAACGGCGAGGATGTGGTTTATTTCACCGGCAACCAAATGGCGGCACTTTTGGTGGACTTTATGATCCGCGTGCAGAAGGAAGCGGGCACTTTGCCTGCCGATTCCGCAGTGGTCTCCACCATCGTTTCCTCCAAGCTGCCCAAAAAGATCTGTACCGAAAACGGTGTTTCCTATTTTGAGGTGCTCACCGGCTTTAAGTATATCGGTGAGATGATGGAGCGGTTTAAGGCAAAGGGAAGCCATACCTTCCTTTTGGGCTTTGAAGAAAGCTACGGCTATCTGAAGGGCGATTATGCCCGCGATAAGGATGCGGTTGTGGCATCGATGCTGATCGCGCAGATGGCAATGTATTATAAGAATAAGAAAAAGAATTTGGTGCAGGCGCTGGAGATCATCTATAAGACCTACGGTTATACCGAGGAAAAAACCGTCAGCTTTAAGATCGAAGCGGTGCTTCCCCAGCAGAGAATGGATGAGATCATGTCCGACCTGCGCAATAATGTGCCCGCCGAAATGGACGGGAAGCGGATCGTTGAATTCCGCGATTATAAGACCCATAAGATCAAGGATCTGATCAGCGGTGCTGAAAGCCAGACCGGCTTGCCCGCGTCCGATGTATTGTATTTCGTGTTTGAGGATGGCACCAATGTGGTGGTGCGCCCCTCCGGCACCGAGCCCAAGATCAAGGTCTATTTCCTGGCGGAAGGCGAAAATCGTTTTGCTTGCCATAGCAAGGTGGAGACCTATGAGGCAATCTTTGCCAACCTCTTAAAGTAAGGTCAGACAGCCAAAAAAGGCACAGACCGAAAAAGTCCCGAAGGATTTTCCTTCGGGACTTTTTCTATCCGCTTTCGGCGTATCACATACGCCGTCGGGATCCATGAAACGAATTCTGCACTCTTTTTTTGCTGTCTTTGATTGGGTGTTATTGGAGTTCGATTTCACCGTTTTTCTCTTCAAACTCACGGATGCATTGGCGGATCAAGTATAAAATTTGACCGTTTGCAGATCGACCCTCATACTTGGCAATGTAATGCAACTTTCCGTGCAGTTCCGGCTCAACTTCAATTCCTAAATGTTTGTTGTTTTTGTTTCTCATAATAGTACATCCAATCCTTATTGAGTATAGTTTCTTGAAATTATAAAATCATCTGATGCTCTTTGCGGTATTGAGTAGGGGAGAGGGCGAGGTTTTTGGTGAAGACCTTGCAAAAATAGGCTTCATCGTAAAAATTCAACGCGGCGGCGATCTCGTCTACCGTTTGATCGGTGGTTACCAAAAGGCGGCAGGCTTTTTGCAGCTTCAGGCGGGTGCGGTAAGCAACAGGACTCATTTCGCACTGCTTAGTAAACAGCCGCCGCAGGCTGCTTTCGCTGATGTTGCATCGTTGGGCGATCTCTTTCATAGGCAGATCCTGCTCTAAAAGAGCGGTAGCTTGCTCCAAAAGAAGATTCTGCGCTCTGTTTTGACCGGAAGAAAGTAAGTGGAGCAACAGATAAAACTGCCCTTTTAAGGCAAAGGGTTGATTTTGCTCATAAGCCTCGATCAACGGCTCGAAGACAGAACGGTAGGAAAGGCAGTTTTTTGCCAAGCGTGCGGGGGCGGCAGGGGCGGCAGGCTCTGCTTGAAAGTTTACCAGCATACTTTCCACCTTGCCAAGATCGGTGCGGAAGCGCACATCATAGCAACAGCCCTTGGGCAGATAGCCCAAGTCCCCCGCGGTGAGGGTTAGTCCGCCGCCTTCCCAAGAATAATCCATCCGCCCCTCTAAAATAAGGATCAATCCGAAGTGGGGACGGGGACGCTGCAGAAAATCACTCCATTGATGGGTGTTCCAATGCTGCCACTGTGCTTCCGCTACGGTAATTTCTTGCTCTTTTTCCAAAAAGTGTAATTTTACATCGCTGTTCATCCCATTCACCTCTTTGTAACAGTATAGCATAGTTGACTGAAAAATACAATAAAAAGAGAAAAAAACACCTTGAAAATGAGCGAAAAATCTGTTTTAATAAAGAAAAACAATTTTGGAGGTTCATAAAATGAAGGTGACCCAATATTTTACAGATGCAGGGCATACCTGCCAAGCCAGACCGATTTTCCCTGCGACGAAGATGGCGGGAGCAATCTTGTTGGAGGCGGAAAAGGAGCCGTTGATGCGTCCTTTCAGCGGCTTTGGCGTTGCCATTACCGGTGCCTCTTGCTATAACCTTTCTTTAATGGAAAAAGAAGAACGCACTGCTTTTCTGAAAAGCATCTATTCTTCCGAGGGGCTGGGCTTGACCATCGGCAGACTGTCGTTGGGTTCCAGTGATTATTCCGCGGAGCTTTATTCCTATGATGATGTAGAGGGTGATGTGGAGCTGAAGCACTTTTCGGTAGAGCGGGATGAAGCTTATATTATTCCTATGATCAAAGAGATCTTGGCGATCAACCCCGATCTGAAATTATTTGCTTCTCCTTGGAGCCCTCCCGGCTGGATGAAGACCGGCGGCAATATGTGCGGCGGTTATATGCGGGAAGAGTATTTGGAGTGCTATGCAGAGTATTACCTCAAGTTTTTGCTGGAATATGAAAAGCGTGGAATTCATATTTCGGCGCTGACTCCTCAAAATGAGCCTGAAACCCAGCAAAGCGGCACAATGCCCGCCTGCCAATGGCACCCCGATCTGGAAGCAAAGTTCATTGCCATCCTGCGCCGTAAATTGGACGAGGCAGGGCTGAAAGTGGATATCTGGATGCACGATCATTCTTTTGTCTACTGGACCCGAGTCCAATGGCTCTTGAATACCTATCCCGATTTGCAGAAGCAATGTAAAGGTGTTGCCTTTCACTATTATAATCACGGTATTGAGGATACCGCTCAGCTGCAAAAGGCATATCCTCAAATGGAATACCACTTTACCGAAGCAGGCCCCCGCCTTTATGATCATTACGACAGCGATTGGTGCAAGTGGGTCACGATGATGGCAAAAACCATGAATTGCGGCTATTCCACCTTCACCGGTTGGAACCTGATGCTGGATGAGACCGGCGGTCCCAACATCGGACCCTTCTTCTGCGGCGGTCTTGTGACCCGCAATACCGTGGACGGAAGCCTTTCCTATAGTGGGCAGTATAAAGCCTTTACACATGTTTCTCGCTTTGTGCGCCCCGATGCGAAGGTTTATCCTGTTGCGGTGACCAATAATGCAGAGATGATCCATCAGTATCCCAAGGTGGGTGAGCCCCTTGCTGCCTCCTTTGTGGAAAACGCTGACGGTTCTCGGGTACTGATCTTGGCCAACCATAATGATATCAAGCGGCAGACCCAGATCTGCGTGGACGGTCAATGGTGGTATATTGAGCTTTTGCCCGATATGGTATCTACCGTGGTGTTTGAGAAGGAGTAACAATGGCTCTCGGTTATACATTTTTAATGATCGCTGTTCTGGCAGGCTGTACCAAAGGGTATTTCGGCAAGCGGATCAGCGGAAAGACCCAAGGAATGGCAGCATCGGTTTGGGCCAATGTTCTGCGGATGGGCTTTTGTATTGTGATCAGCCTGTTGGTGGGCGGTGTGGGAATGCTCCGAAAGGGTCTTTCGGTGGATCTTGCGCTGGTGCTCACGGGTATCTTTTCGGGCGTGATGATGGCATTTTTTGTGGTCAGTTGGCTGTATTGCGTGCGGGGCGGCACCTATATGCTGGTGAATATCTCCCTGATGCTTGGTATGCTGGTGACCTTGATCTTGAGCAATCTGTTTCTGCCGGGAGAAACCGTCACCTTCACGCAATGGGGAGGTGTTGCCCTGCTGATCGGTGCGGTGCTGGTGATGTATTCCTATAATAAAGGAATGCGGGGAAAGATGCGCCTTTCCTCCTTGCTGTTGCTGCTTGCGTGCGGGGTCTCCAACGGTCTTTGCGATTTCTCCCAAAAGCTGTTTCAGCATTATTCCAAAAGCGATACGGCTTTGTTTACGCTGATCACTTATTTGGTGACCCTTTTGGTGTTGCTGGCGGTGCTTGGCTTGCCCCAAGTGCGCCGTGAGCAGGTAAAGCCTTTGCCGTTGATCAAGGAACTCTTTTTCTATGTGCTTATTATGGCGGTCTGCCTCTTTTTGAATTCCTATTTCAAAACCGAAGCCGCCGCCCCCGGCCGATTGACCGCCGCTCAGCTCTATCCCGTCAGCGAAAGCGTCAGTATGCTGTTGAGCGTGTTAATGTCCCATTTTCTGTTGAAGGAAAAAGCAACGCCCCGCTGCATTGCAGGCTGTGTTCTCGCCCTTGTCGCGGTGCTGTTATTAAAATAAGAGAGTGTAAATTTACACTCTCTTTTTTCTTTGCAAAAGGTGGCATTTGCCGCCTTTTATTGATTTTTCACAAAGCGGATGAGGGAATTTTGTGAACTGTGACGATGTTATGTTACATTTGCGTTACATTTTGCCGGCATACCTTGTTTTTTTCTTGAATTTTCCATAAAATAGAATTGAAAGGAGGCGTATCTTATGAAAAAGACCATCAGCATCATGTTGATTGTTGCGTTGTTGTTTTTAATGGCAGGATGTGTCAAGGAGCCCGAAAAGTTCAATGTGGATGTGGGCGCAGGCTCTGTTGAATTGGCGGGAGAGCCCGATCAAGGGAATAAGAAGGATCCCACGCCTCCCAACCAAAAGCCTGAAACCGATCCATCCACAGAAGTGCAACCGTCGGAAACGGTTCCCGAAACACCTTCGAAAGAGGAACAGGATCTCAAGCCGACGGAACCCACCGAGGAGACCGCCGAGGAGGATCCCTATCCCCGTATGACTTTAGCCACCGAGCGGGTGATTTTTGAAGAAGCCTTCCCCGAATTGCAAAAGCCCGAAAACTTCAAAGGGTTCACTTCGGTGAC
>JAZQET010000066.1:0-8380 GCA_045539135.1 Eubacteriales bacterium
AGCTGGGCAGTTTCAGCTCTTCCGGCGAGATCAGCACAAACCGATTGCCGGTATAGCGGGACATAGCCGCAATGAGGGAATGAACGGTTCTGCCGAACTTTAAGTCGCCGCAGAGGCCGATGGTCAGCCCTGTGAACCGCCCCTTCTCCCGCCAGATGGTCAGAAGGTCTGCCAAGGTTTGGGTGGGGTGGTTATGACCGCCGTCCCCTGCGTTGATCACAGGGATGGAAGCATTCATTGCCGCCACCATAGGTGCGCCCTCCTTAGGATGGCGCATTGCAATAATATCCGCATAGCAGCTGATGGTTTTAGCAGTATCGGCAACGCTTTCGCCTTTCGCGGCGGAAGAACTGCCTGCACTTGCCATTGAAAGCACCTGACCGCCCAATTCATACATTGCCGCCTCAAAGGAAAGGCGGGTGCGGGTGGAGGGCTCGAAAAAGAGGGTGGCTAACTTCTTATAGCGGCATTTTTCCTGATATTTTGCAGGGTTTGCAATAATATCCTCTGCCACCGCCACCAGTTCATCGATCTCTTCCACCGACAGTTCCAAAATATCGATCAGGCTTCTCATTCTTTTGCACCGTTTACTGCCAGATAATTCTTAATGCGCTGAACATTTTCATCGTTGGCAGGGTCTTCCTCCAGATACTCGATGATATCGTAAACATCCACCACCGAATAAACAGGGAATCCAAACTCTTCTTCGATCTCAGTCATGGCGCCTTTTTCGCCCTGACCCTTTTCTTTACGGTTCACCATCACAAAAGTGGCGGCAACCTTCACACCCTCCAAGGAGGAGAGGTTTTCCATACTTTCACGAATGGCGGTGCCTGCGGTGATCACGTCTTCCACGATGACGATCTCTTCTCCTGCCTCCGGAACATAGCCCACAAAGATGCCGCCTTCGCCGTGATCCTTGGCTTCCTTACGGTTAAAGAAGAAAGGAACATCCAACCCATTTTTCGCCAATGCCACCGAAGCGGAAACGGCGATGGGGATACCCTTATAAGCGGGACCGTAGAGAACGGTGGGCTTTTTGCCGATCTTCTCAAAATAAGCCTTGGCATAGAATTCGCCCAATTTGGCGATCTCATCGCCGGTCTTGATCTGACCTGCGTTGATGAAATAAGGGATCTTTCTGCCGCTCTTGGCGGTAAAATCGCCAAACTTCAGCACGCCTGCGCTCTCCAAAAACTGAATAAACTCTCTTTTATAAGCTTCCATCCTTCTTCTCCTTAATCACAAAATTCTTCCACACATCTGCGATAAGCCGCAACAGGGTCGGCGGCGGCGGTGATGGGTCTGCCCACCACAATATAGTCGCTTCCCACCTTCTTGGCTTCAGCGGGGGTCATGACCCGCTTTTGATCGCCGATATCCCCGTCGGCAAAGCGAACACCGGGGGTAACGGTCAAAAACTTCTTACCGCAGGTATCGTGCACCTTGCCTGCCTCCAGAGGAGAGCAAACCACACCGTCCAGCCCTGCTTTTTCCGCGTTGGATGCATAATGCATCACCACTTGGTCGATGGGCTCTTTGATCAGAAGATCCCGCTCCATCCGTTCCTGATCGGTGGAGGTGAGCTGAGTAACGGCGATCAGAAGAGGTCTGGTACCGTCGGGACGGGTGAGGCCTTCCAAAGCGCCTTCCATCATCGAGATGGTGCCCGCTGCGTGCAGGTTGGTCATATCCACATCCAAGCGGGAGAGGACTGCCATTGCCTTTTTCACGGTATTGGGAATATCATGCAGTTTCAGATCCAAAAAGATCTTATGCCCTCTCTCTTTCAGTTCCCGCACGATGGCAGGACCCTCGGCATAGAACAGCTCCATACCGATCTTCAAGAAGGGTTTGCGTTCCTCATTCTTAAAGAGATCCAAAAATTTCAAGGTTTCTTCCTTGCTTGCAAAATCGCAAGCAATAATGACATCTTTTCCCATTAGTGCGCTCCTCCTATAATATCTTGCAAATTTTGAATTCCGTATTTTTCCATCACGCGAGGCAGATCCTCGATGATCTTTTTGGATGCAAAGGGATCCCGCAGGTTGGCGGCTCCCACCTCAACGGCGGTGGCGCCTGCCAGCATCAGTTCGATCACATCCTCGGCAGTGGAAACACCGCCCATTCCCACAATGGGGATCTTCACCGCATCATAGACCTGATAGATCATCCGCACCGCCACCGGCTTGATGGCAGGACCGGAAAAACCGCCCATTTTATTGGCGAGGACCGGCTTTTTAGTCTTCAGGTCGATGACCATACCCAAAAGGGTATTGATCAGGCTGATCCCGTCGGCACCTGCATCCTCGCAGGCCTTTGCCACACTGACGATATCCGTCACATTGGGGGTCAGTTTCATAATGATAGGTTTATCGGTTACCTTCCGCACCTCGGCGGCAACCGAAGCCGCCGCTTTGGGATCGGTACCGAAGCTCATTCCGCCCCCATGGACATTGGGGCAGGAAACATTGATCTCAAACCAAGCGATCTGCTCTTCTTCGTTTAAGCGACGCACGGTCTCCCGATACTCGTCCAAAGAAAAGCCGCTCACATTAGCCATAATGGGACCTTGGAAGCAAGCCTTCAGCTTGGGCAGTTCCTCGGTCAACACTTTATCCACACCGGGGTTTTGGAGCCCCACCGCATTGAGCATTCCTTCGGCGCACTCCGCAATACGGGGAGTGGGGTTGCCGAAGCGGGGGTCCAAGGTGGTTCCCTTAAAGGAGAGGGAGCCCAAAACATTGATATCATAAAGCTCGGCAAATTCATAGCCGAATCCGTACGTACCGCTGGCGGGGATGATGGGGTTTTTCATTTCTGTGCCGCAAAGGGTCACCTTTGTGTTTACCATATGATCTCCTCCCTTTCCATCACAGGACCGTCTTTACAGATCCGCTTATTGCCGTATTTGGTCTTGCAGGAGCAACCCATACAAGCACCGAAGCCGCATCCCATCCGCTCTTCAAAGCTATACTGACCGGAGGTTTTTGCAATTTTTTCGATGGCGCGGAACATAGGCTCGGGACCGCAGGTGAAGAAATAATCATAATCCAATTCCTTCATGGCATCGGTCACAAAGCCCCGAACACCCATACTGCCATCGGCAGTTGCCACGGTAACCTTTACACCCAGCGCTTCAAAATCCTCTTTCAGAAACACTTCCTCTGCGGTATTGAAGCCCAGCACCACATGGGGCTTCTTGCCTTCGGAAAGGAGCTTTTTGCACAGGGCAAAGAGGGGCGGAACGCCCACACCGCCGCCGATCAGCAACGGTTTTTCCCCGCTTTTGACCGTATTATAGCCATTGCCAAGACCTGAGAGGAGATCCAGCTCCTCCCCTGCCTGCATCTTCGCCATCTGCTCAGTACCGGAGCCGACCACCTTATAGATCAGGGTCAGTTCTCCCTCCCGCCAATCGCAAACAGAGATGGGACGGCGCAGATATTTTCCCTCCAGCAGGAGGTTCACAAACTGACCGGTGGCGGTGATAGCGGAGGTATCCCCCGCCAACACCATCTTATACACCGTTTCGGTCAGCGGTTTATTCTCTTTTACGGTAAAAATACTTTGTTTCATAACAGCCTCTTATTTCGCGTCGATGGTAGACACTTTATTGGTGATCTCTTCCAACACATCCAACACAATGCGCACGGTATCCAGCGAAGAGAAGAGGGTTACACCGTTTTCCACCGCACAGCGGCGGATGGCAACACCGTCTTCATAATGCACGCCGGACAAAATGGCGCGGGTATTGATCACATAGCTGACATAGCCTGCACGGATAGACTCCAAGATCTCCTCGCTACCCTCGGAAAGCTTGCCCCGCACGCGGGTACGAATGCCGTTTTCTTTCAGGTAGTTGGCAGTACCGATGGTGGCTTCGATATTGAAGCCCATATCATAGAAGCGGCGGATCAGGGGCAGAGCCTCTTCCTTATCCTCATCGGCAAGGGTCACGATCACGGTGCCATAGTTCTGCAGAGTCATCCCCGATGCGATCAATGCCTTCTGCATAGCGCGGGAAAGCTTATCGTCATAACCGATGGCCTCACCGGTAGACTTCATTTCGGGAGAAAGGTACGCATCCAAGCCTTTGATCTTATTAAAGGAGAAAACGGGAACCTTTACATAATAACGCTCTTTTTCAGTGGGATACAGATCAAAGATACCCTGCTCCTTCAAGGACTTGCCCAAGATCACCTCGGTGGCGATATCTGCCAAGGAATAGCCGGTTGCCTTGGAGAGGAAGGGAACGGTGCGGGAGGAACGGGGATTGACCTCGATGATAAAGACATTATCGTTATCGTCCACAATGAACTGAATATTGAACAGACCGATGATGCCGATGCCCAGACCCAGTTTCTTGGCATATTGCAGGATGGTGCCCTTTACCTTATCGGAAACCGAGAAGGTGGGATACACGCTGATGGAGTCGCCGGAATGGACACCGGTGCGCTCCACCAGTTCCATAATACCGGGAACGAAGACATCTCTGCCGTCGCAGATGGCGTCAACCTCCACCTCTTTACCCTGAATATACTTATCCACCAAGACCGGCTTATCTTCATCGATCTCTACAGCGGTCTTCAGATACTGACGCAGGTGCTCATCCTTGGCAACGATCTGCATTGCCCGACCGCCCAACACAAAGGAGGGGCGCACCAGCACGGGATAGCCGATTTCATTGGCCACCCGAACACCGTCTTCAATATTGGTGACGGCATAGCCCTTGGCGCGGGGGATGTCCAATTCATTCAGCAGGTTTTCAAACTGATTACGGTCCTCTGCCTTATCAATAGCTTCGCAATCGGTGCCGATGATCTTCACGCCCCGCTTCATCAAAGGCTCTGCCAAGTTGATGGCGGTCTGACCGCCCAAGGAAGCAACCACACCTTCGGGCTGTTCAAAATCGATGATCGCCATCACATCTTCGGGAGTCAGGGGCTCGAAATAGAGTTTATCGGCGGTGGTATAGTCGGTAGAGACCGTCTCGGGGTTATTATTAATAATAATGGCTTCATAGCCTTCTTTTTTGATGGTCTGCACCGCATGAACGGTGGAGTAATCAAATTCCACACCTTGACCGATACGGATGGGGCCTGCGCCCAGCACCACGATCTTCTTTTTCTCGGTCAAGCGGGAGTCGTTTTTGCCCAGATAGGAGGAATAGAGGTAAGCAATATATTTGCCGGTATGCAGGGTATCCACCATACGGAAAACAGGGGTGATACCGGCGGCTTTCCGCTGCTGATAGACGCTCAACTCATCGGTATTCCACAGGCGGGCGATCATCGGATCGGAGAAGCCCATCTGCTTGGCGGCGCGGAGAACCTTTTCATCCCCCACCTTTTCTTTCAAGATCTTCTCCATCTCCACGATCCGCTGCAGGCACTCCAAGAACAGCTCGGTGATCTTGGTAGCATCATGCAGTTCTTCCACCGAAGTACCCAAGCGAAGCAGCTGGGTCACGGCATAGATATTATCTGCACGGAACTCCTTCAGGTAATCCAGCAGCTCTTCCTTGCTCATTCCGTCGAACTTCGCCAGATGAACATGGCAAACGCCGGTCTCCAAGGAGCGCACGGATTTCAAGAAGCATTCATCCAAGGTGGAACCGATGCCCATAACCTCACCGGTCGCCTTCATTTGGGTGCCCAAGGTATTGGGAGCGGTATCAAACTTATCAAAGGGGAAGCGGGGGAATTTTGCCACAATATAGTCCAGCTTGGGCTCTATAGCGGCGGTACCGCCTGCCACGGGAATTTCTTCCAAAGCCATGCCCACAGCGATCTTGGCGGTCACACGGGCAATAGGGTATCCGGAGGCTTTGGATGCCAATGCCGAGGAACGGGAAACGCGGGGGTTGACTTCGATCAGGTAATATTCGCTGGATTCGGGATTCAACGCAAACTGCACGTTACAGCCGCCTTCGATCTTCAGCTCGCGGATGATCTTAATGGCACTGTCGTTGAGCATCTTCAGATCATGGTCATTCAAGGAAAGGATGGGAGCCACCACGATGGAGTCGCCGGTATGGACGCCCACGGGATCCACATTTTCCATTCCGCAGATGGTGATGGCATGATCCTTGGAATCCCGCATCACTTCAAATTCGATCTCTTTATAGCCCTTTACGCTCTTTTCGATCAGCACCTGATGGACAGGAGAGAGCTTGAAGGCATTTTTACCGATCTCCAGCAGTTCCTGCTCATTATAAGCAAAACCGCCGCCGGTACCGCCCAAGGTGAAGGCGGGGCGCAACACAACAGGATAGCCGATCCGCTCTGCGGCAACTCTTGCCTCTTCCAGCGAATAGGTGATCTCCGAGGGGATCACAGGCTCGCCGATGGACTGGCACAGCTCCTTGAACATCTCACGGTCTTCTGCCCGCTCAATACTCTCACTGCTGGTGCCCAACAGTTCCACGCCGCACTCCTTCAAAATACCCTTCTTTTCCAGCTGCATAGCAAGGTTCAAGCCGGTCTGACCGCCGATGCCGGGAACAATGGCATCGGGGCGCTCATAGCGCAGGATCTTGGCGATATATTCCAAGGTCAAAGGCTCCATATAGACCTTATCGGCAATGGTGGTATCGGTCATAATGGTGGCAGGGTTGGAGTTGCAAAGCACCACCTCATAGCCCTCTTCCTTCAGGGCAAGGCAGGCTTGGGTGCCTGCATAGTCGAACTCCGCCGCCTGACCGATCACGATAGGACCGGAGCCGATGATCAAAATCTTTTTCAAATCTGTTCTTTTTGCCATTTTTATATGCCTCCTCAATTACTCTTTACATTCATAAACCGCCGCACCGTCCGAAACGGTGAGCAGACATTTGCCTTTTAACTGCCAGCCCTCAAAGGGAGTGGCTTTGCCCATCGACAAAAAGTCCTTGGGCTCTACTTTATATTCTGCACCCAGATCGAAGATACAATATTCTTCGCCCAAGGGGATCCCGAACCGCTTACGGGGATTGACCGCCAGCAATTCGATCAGCCGTTCCAATGATAGGATGCCCGTCTCCACCAGCTTGGTATAGAGCACCGCGAAGGCGGTCTCAAGACCCACAACACCCATCATACTGCCTGCAAGGCCTTTTCCTTTTTCTTCGGCACTGTGGGGCGCGTGATCGGTGGCGATCATATCAATGGTCCCGTCCAATATACCTTCCAGAAGGGCTTTGCGATCCTCTTCGGAGCGGATGGGCGGATTCATTTTGAAGCGCCCTTCCTCTTGCAGATCCATATCATTCAGCACCAGATAGTGGGGGCCTGTTTCGCAGGTGACATCCACCCCCTCCGCCTTTGCCTTTCGGATCAGCGCCACGCTTTCCTTGGTGGAGATATGGCACACATGGTAAGCGCATCCGATCTCTTTGGCAAGCTTCAGATCCCGCTCAATGGGGCGCCATTCGCTTTCGGAGCAGATGCCCTTATGACCGTGAAGTTTGGCATATTCCCCATCGTGGATATAGCCGCCCTTCAAAAGTGCGTTTTCTTCACAGTGGGCCACGATCATCTTCCCCGCCGCTTTGGCGCGGAGCATTGCCTCCCGCATCATTGCTTCTTGCTGCACGCCCCTGCCATCGTCGGAAAACGCGATCACATCGGGCGCCATTCCTTCCAGATCCGCCAAGGTCTCTCCGGCTTCATTCACGGTGATGGAGCCATAGGGGTACACATGGATGACCGCCTGCTCCTCAATCAGCTTCAACTGCTCCGCCAGATGCTCCTTACTATCGGGCACCGGCTTCAGATTCGGCATTGCGCAAACCGCGGTATATCCGCCGCGGGCGGCGGCACGGGTACCGCTTTCCACCGTCTCTTTATAAGAAAAACCCGGCTCTCGCAAATGCACATGCACATCGCAAAAACCGGGAAAAACAGCAATATCCGAACCCAAGAAACACTTCTGCACAAAAGGAGACACCGATGCAGTGGAAAGGACAAAATCCCCGTGCTGCATCTTGCCGTCTTTATAGATCCGTGCGTTCTGAATTTTCGCCATCCTTTTACTCCTCAAAAAAAGCCTTGCCCATTGAGGGCAAGGCTTCATAACGCACAGCAAAGCAAAAGCGCACTACGCGCTCCTTCTTCTTTCATTATGAACATCTTGCCGACCTCACGGGATCGCTTTAAAGATTGTTTTTCGTTTTTATAATTATACTACTCTATAAATAAAATGTCAATAAAAATAAGAAAAAGCGGCAGAATTTTTTCTGCCGCTTTTGCAGCGTGTCAAAAACACTGTTTATTTATTTTTGACACGCTGGGAGACTCTCAAAAATGGTTCCGAATTTGTCAAACCGTTCTCGTCGGCGTACATAGGTACGGCAGAGAACGGTTTGGCAGATAGCAGAAAATCAAAATAAAATGCGGCA
>JAZQET010000067.1:0-3459 GCA_045539135.1 Eubacteriales bacterium
AACCTCCCATATAAAAACCCACCCGCGGGGCAAACCGCCGCTATGGTGGTTTATTATTGTTTTAGGACTCTGTTCGATCATAGAACTATCCCCCTGAGTATCTGTCCTTGTCAATTGCCGACCGCATTCTGATTGATCGGGTTTGAAAACTCTGTTTCGATTATCTTAAACCCATATATATCATACAAGTCCGCTTCATCAAATGTGCTAAAATGATAGTCAACTCCGTCTTTGTTTTCTAAATCATATGTTGCAATAAAAACATTACCCGGAATATATCCATCGGATAAATATCCCATATAATACGGGTTTATTCCCAAATTCATTACCACAACACATGCTTTCCCATCTTCTAATATATCTTCAAATAAAACCAAACCATTCTCTCCGATTAAATCGTTCAGATGCTTCGATTTTTCCCGCCCGCTTTCAAAGTGCGACACCCATTTATATGGCGATAATCGATCCATATTATGATCTGTTCCTTTGTATTTCACAATGATTGAATCCTCAATTGTGATCTTGTCCCCTTTAATCTCATAAACGACTTTAAAGGGGAACTCTCCTGAATCGATTCTCGGACGAGGCTCAAATCCATGAAAAAACACTGCAGTGATCGTTGCCCATACCATAAGAATAAAGACCACACAACAAAAAACAAGCATAAATACTTTGGATGATTTTAACTTCATTATCATAACCTCCGATGTTGAGGGAAAAAATCAATGCTCCATTGTAGACCTGTCACCTAATTGCACATCCTCTAATTATTAGATATGAATGTTATACATTCCAAACCCATTGTCATTCTTAATAAACTCAAGAGTCACATATAAAGATACCTTTTCTGCTTCTTCTATGGACAGAATTAAATCCACTTCATAATATGCGCCGCCTCGAACAAAATCATAGGCGGCGCCTTTGCTTCCTGTGCGACGTTCAATTTGGATTCCGGAACTAAAATCGATGTTCTTTTCTTCTTCGATGGATTCAAGCCATTCTCGAAGTCCCTCTGCTTCTGTCGGTTGGTCTTTATGAAACAAGGCGGCAGCAGCCTCATAATCTTCCGATTCAACTGCTTCGAAAAATGAAACGATCGATGCATCAACCTCATCTTTTGTAATACTATTTTTGCAAGATGTCATCATCCCCATAAAAGTCAACAGAATCAATATAAATACGATAGACTTTCGGATCATTCTTTTCATCATCATTCTCCTTAAAACCAAGGGCAGTTCTTTACTTTTGTAGTTTTGCCTACCCTTTATATGATAAGTATACTCCTTAAAGGGTGCGAAGTCAATAAATGTAAAGCACATCCGATATATCAACACCTCCCCGACCTTTCACTCATACATTGATGGTCATCAATGTATACTGTGTGATTGACATATTGATGGCGATCAATATATGGTGCGCGATTGACATATTGATGGCGATCAATGTATGATGTTCGGTTGATACATTGATGGCCATCAATATGCGGTTTTGTTGATACATTGATGGCCATCAATATGTGGGTTGGCAAGTGGTTTGATTGATATTAATATTAAGGAAAAGATTGACGGAATTTATCAAAATTGGTATAATACATATATTGATGGCGATCAATATATGTATGTTACAGAAAAGAGGTTCCTATGAGCGAGCAGGAATTATTACAATGTTTACAGATCCTTGGGGATCCTGTGCGTCTTTCCATTCTAAATATGTTACGGGAAAAGCCGGCGCACGGCTTTAAGCTTTTAGAAGGATTATCCATTTCGCAGCCGACGCTCTCTCATCACATGAAAGCGTTGCGGGACGCAGATCTGGTAACGGTAAAATCGGTCGACCGAAAGAAGGTTTACGCAATCAATGCGGTGAAGTTGGGCAACATTGCCCGTGAATTACAAGAAATAGCGGAAGGAACATTATAAGATGAGCAAAGCAGAACAAAAAATGGAGCAAGCGATGGCTTTACATCAGCAGGGGTTCAACTGTGCGCAAGCAGTGGCGATGCCCTTTTGCGAGGATTTAGGGCTGGATCCCGCCTTTGTGATGCGAGCGATGGAAGGCTTTGGCGCCGGAATGGGCGGAAGAGTTCAGACCTGCGGTGCCCTTTCGGGTGCGATCTTTATTGCAGGGCTTGTACACAGCAACGGGGATCTGCAGGCGCCCACATCCAAAATGGACACTTATGCCGTTTGCGACGGGCTTTGCCAACGGTTTATGGAAAAGTGCGGCAGCGGCATCTGCAAAGACATCAAGGGCTTGGAGACCGGAGCTCCGCTGTTATCCTGCGACGACTGCATCAAGCTGGGCATTGAATTGGCAATCGACGCCTTAAAATAAGAAAAAACGCTTCTTGAGCCAAGTTCAAGAAGCGTTTTTATTTCTTCCAAGAACGGGTGACCGTCACCGACCGCTCTTTTTGGAGTTTTCCGATTTCCCTTATTTTAGTATTTCTATGGAAAAATCCGCAGAGCTGTGGTAAAATACCAAAGAAAGAAGGAATGAACTATGAATACATTTTCCAAATTAGAGCGGCTGACGGCTTTAGCCAAAGCCGACGATACCTTTCGGCAAAAGCTTCTTGCCACCCAAGAGACCACCGAGCCCCTTTTGACCTTTTGCGCCCTTGCGCAAGAGGCGGGGATAGAGCTTTCTGCAGGGGAGCTTTTTGCCATCGGGCAGGAATACTCCGACAATCAATGCAAAAGCACCAACGGCGGCAATCCCTCCCCCTACGATGCCTTTGACGATGCATACGAAAACTTCATTGAATCCATTAAATAAAGAAAAAATGACCGTGGAAATTCCACGGTCATTTTTACAGCGTGTCAAAAACACTGTTTATTTGTTTTGACACGCTGGGAGACTCTCAAAAATGGTTCCGAATTTGTCAAACCGTTCTCGTCGGCGTACATAGGTACGGCAGAGAACGGTTTGGCAGATAGCAGAAAATCAAAATAAAATGCGGCACTCGGCCGCATTTTTTCATTATTCTATGAGGAGATAGAAATCCAACTCTATGTTTTCTCTTGTGGGGTGATATTAACATCGCCACCGCAATTTCTTTCTTCTTTTCTGCGGTCGGGGCCTTTTTTGACAGTCTCAAAAAAATGACCGTGGAAATTCCACGGTCATTTTATTTGAGATTATTCGAAGTTGATGCAGGTCTGGATCGCAGCGTCTACCACGTTGGCTACCTCGCGGTGCTTGGTTGCCAAGTTGATCTCGGGATAACTTGCAGCCCAGATATAACCGGTAGCGGCATCGCGCATTGCCTTGAAGTTCTCACCGCTCAAGTTTCTCCATTCGTTCATCTGCAATGCGAAGTAGGTGTTCTTCACGCAGAACTCGAAGTATTCCTTCTTCTGTGCATAGGAGAAGTTGATGTGGGGTTGCTCTTCAAAGTAATCGAACAGAGCCTCGGTACAGCGGTTTGCCCACAACTCGGCAAACTTCACTGCGTAA
>JAZQET010000068.1:0-7016 GCA_045539135.1 Eubacteriales bacterium
CGCGGATGTCCCAACGGCTGTTGGGGGTGCAAAGTTCTTTTTTCAGCTTTTCCGCAAAATCAGGATCCTTGGTCAGGCATAAGCAGGTGGGTCCTGCACCGCTGATACAGAAGGAAATGGCACCCAATTCCTCTACCGCCTTTTCCACCAAAGGCAGATCGGTGATCAAGGGGCGGCGGAAAGGCTCGTGGATCCGATCCTGCATAGCAAGGCGGATCAACCGCTCATCGCCCAGCTCCAAGGCCTTGGGCAAAAGTCCCGCGTGGGAAAGGTTATAGATGGCATCCTGACGGCTGACCGCCGCAGGCAAGACCCGCCTCGACTCCTTGGTGGGGAGGGGGAAATCGGGGGTCATAATCACAAACCGCAGATCGGGATGCACCGGATATTGCACGCAGATGGGTTTGCCGTTTTCCAAAATGGAAACGGTCATTCCGCCGTAGATGGCGGGAGCCACATTGTCGGGGTGCCCTTCGATCTCGTTGCAGATGCAAAGAAGCTCTTCGTTGGAAAGGGGATTGCCGTAAAGGGCGTTTGCCCCCTTCGCTCCTGCCACTATGGTGGCGGCGCTGGAGCCTAAGCCACTGCTGAAGGGGATATGGGCATCCACCGTCAGTTTCAATCCGGTGTAGGGCTTGCCCATATATTTCAAGGTCGCCTTAAAGGCCACCACCGAAAGGTTGTGCTCATCGGAGCAATCGGGCGGGCACCCGATGATCTCCAAATGATCGGCAAGCTCAAAGGTATAGTCGTTATAGAGATCCAGCGCACAGCCGAAGCTGTCGAAGCCCGGTCCCAAATTGGCGGTGCTGGCGGGAACGCGGATCTTTACCATTGCTTTTCTCCCGCTTTGGTCAGGGCAAAGTCGATCAACTGCTCCTTTTCGATCACCGTGTTGTGCAGAACCTTGGCATCCTTTAAGCCTGCCAAGTTCTTGGGGATGGGCAGACCGCTCACCTCTGCCAACTGGGTCAGGCAGTCAAATTCATTTTCAGCGGGCGTCTCGCCCAAAGCGGAAAGAACCGCATAGGGGAACTTGAAGGGGGAGGCGGTGGAAAGCACGATCACAGGCTCTTCCGCCGTCTTCTTATAGTCCTCGCTGACCGCCCAAGCAACGGCGGTGTGGGTGTCCATCAGATAGCCGTATTCCTCCCAAACCTTGCGGATGGTAGCGGCGGTCTGCTGATCATCGCAGAAGCCTGCCCCGAATTCCGCTTGGATCTTCGCAAGCATCTCGGCGGGCACCTGATAGCGACCCTCTTCATTCAACTGCTTCATCAGGGAAGCCACCAACTCATTGTTGCAATCGCTCATCATATAAAGCAGACGCTCCAGATTGCTGGAGACCAAAATATCCATAGAAGGAGAGGTGGTCTTGTAGAAGGGGCGCTTGCGGTCGTAAACACCTTCGTTGAGGAAGTCGGTGAGCACCTTATTCTCATTGGAGGCGCAGATCAGCTTCTCCACAGGCAGACCTAACTTTTTGGCAAAATAGCCTGCTAAAATATCACCGAAGTTTCCGGTGGGAACCACAAAGGAGACCTTATCTCCCACCTTGATCTTCTCTTCCCGCACCAGATCGGCATAGGATTTGAAGTAGTAGACCACTTGGGGTGCCAAGCGGCCGATGTTGATGGAGTTGGCGGAGGAAAGCACCGCACCGTTGAGGGTCTCGGGTTGAGCGCTTGCCTTGGCAAAGGTCAATTTCACGCCGGTCTGGGCATCGCCGAAGTTGCCGTTGATGGCGGCGACCGCCACATTGTTGCCGGTCTGGGTCACCATCTGCGCCTGCTGAACGGCGGAAACACCGTTGTTGGGGTAAAAGACCATAATCTTAATGCCGTCCACATCGTGGAAGCCTTCCAAGGCAGCCTTGCCGGTGTCGCCGCTGGTGGCGCTGAGGATCACGATCTCTTCTTTCATTCCGGTCTTGGCACGGGAGGCGGTCATCAACTGGGGCAGCATGGAAAGTGCCACATCCTTAAAAGCGCTGGTAGGACCGCGGAACAGCTCCAAAACATAGCGGTCCCCCACCTGTGCCAAGGGGGTAAGATCATCACTCTCAAATTTGCCGCAGTAAGCCTTTTTGGCAAGCTCTTCCATCTCTGCGGGGGTAAAGTCAGGGAGAAGCGCCTGCAGGATCTTGGCGGCCATGGAAATGGTGTCCAGCTCCAAAAGGGCTTTCCAATCCAGATGAATATCACTGAAATCAGAGATCATATAAAGTCCGCCGTCGGGGGCGATGCCTTGCAAAATAGCCTCGGGGCCGCTGGCGGTGTATTGATTGTTACGGGTGCTTTGATACAGCATAATAAATGCCTCCATCTTATAAATATATTTCTTATTTTACAAGAATAGAAATTATTCGTCAACTGTGAATTTGAACAAAATAACCCCCGCGACAAGCGCGGGGGTTGATAATTATGCGGTAATTCCTGACAAACGGCGGTCTGTTCCTTTATCAACCGTCCGATCAAGTGGCAATTCCGGCAAACTGAGATTGATACAGATTGTAGTATGTGCCTTTTTGTGCCAAGAGGCTGTCGTGGTCGCCCTCTTCCACCACTTTGCCCTGATCGATCACCACGATCTTATCCGCATCCCGAATGGTGGAAAGGCGGTGGGCAATGATCAGGCTGGTGCGGTTTTTCATCAAGGCAACCATCGCCCGCTGAATGCGGGTCTCGGTGCGGGTATCCACCGAGGAGGTCGCCTCATCCAAAATCAAAATGTGGGGATCGGCAAGCACCGCCCGTGCGATGTTCAGCAACTGCCGCTGTCCTTGGGAAAGATTTCCGCCGCCCTCGGTGAGCATGGTGTCGTAGCCGTTTTTCAGCTTGCGGATAAAGCGGTCGGCACCTGCCGTTTTGGCAGCTTCCTCGATTTCCTCTTGGGTGGCATCGGGTTTGCCGTAGCTGATGTTGCGGGCGATGGTGTCGGAGAAGAGCACCGTATCCTGCAACACAATGGCAAGGGATTTGCGCAGCTTACTGCGGGGAATATCGGTAAGGGACATTCCGTCTACCGTGATCTCCCCGCCGTCGATGTCATAGAAGCGGGTGAGCAGGTTCACCACCGTGGTCTTTCCGCTGCCCGTGGCGCCCACGATGGCGACCTTTTGCCCTGCGCCGATCTCTAAATTAAAGTCCTTCAGCACCTGCTTGCCCTTCACATAGGAGAATTGCACATCCTTGAAGGAAAGGTTGCCTTGGATCTCCTCGCTGTTGAAGGAGGCGTTTCCGCTGTCGCTTTCCGGTTCGCTGTCCATCACATCGAAGATCCGCTCTGCGCCTGCAATGGCGGTCTGAATGGCGGCGTATTGGTTGGCGATCTCATTGATGGGGCGGGAGAACTGCTTGGAATAAAGAATAAAGGCCTGAATGGTGCCCACCGAAATGTAAAGCATATGATTTTCGGGCAGGCTGGCAAGATAGCCGCCCACAATGGTGATCAGCAAAAAGCCCACATTGGAGATAAAGTTCATCATCGGCCCCATAAAGCCGCCGAAGGCATTGGCATAAATGGCGGTCTTTTTCAGGCGGTCGCTGGTGGCGTTAAATTCATCAATGGCGCGGCGCTGGCGGTTGTATGCCACCACCGTGCGGTAGCCCGAAACCATCTCTTCCACCTGCCCGTTCACCGCACCCAAGATCCTTTGCTGGCGCACAAAGAAACGGCGCATAAACTTGGTAATAAAGGTGCTGACCAGCAAGGTGAGCAAAATGGTGCTGGTGCTGACCAAAGCCAGCAGGGGAGAGTAGCAGACCATAATGATAAAGCATCCCACCACCATCAGCACGCTGGAGCAAAGGGAAGCAATGGAGCTGGAGATGGAGTTGGAGATATTTTCCACATCGTTGGTCATACGGCTCATAATATCGCCGTGATTGTGGGTGTCGGTGTAGCGAATGGGCAGGCGCACTAAACGATAGAAAAGGTCTTTGCGCATAATGCGCACCGTGCCTTGAGAAAGCTTGGCAGAGGAGATGGCCTGCAGCCAAGTCAGCCCTGCGTTGAGAATGTAAGCAATCAGCATCAAGCCCAGCATCAGCAATAATTTGGCGGGCAGATTCAGTTCAATGGCATCAATGGCCTTTTGCTGTAAGGAAGGCGCCAAAAGATTGGCACCGGTGATCAGTAAGGTGACGGTCAACAGCAGTAAAAAGGTCTTCCAATCCTTACCGATGTATTGGATCAGCCGCTTTAAGGTGCCCTTTAGGTCCTTGGGCTTTTCTACCTCCATCAAAGGTCCCCGCCGTCCGGGGCGGATGGCGGCTTGCACAGGAGAAGGTCTTTGTTCAGCCATCGATCAGCCCTCCTTCCTTGGTCTGGGATTGGTAAATATCTTGGTAGATGGGGCTGTTTGCCAAAAGCTCTTCGTGGGTGCCCACTGCGGCAATGCCCCCATCCTCCAGCACCACAATGCGGTCGCAATCCTTCACGCTGGCGATCCGCTGGGCAACCGTAATGAGGGTGGTCCCCTTCAGTTCCTTGCGGATGGCGGCGCGAAGCTTTCCTTCGGTGGCAAGATCCAATGCGGAGGTGCTGTCGTCAAAGATCAAAAGCTCCGGCTTGCGCACCAAGGCGCGGGCAATGGAAAGCCGTTGCTTTTGTCCGCCGGAAAGGGAGGCACCCTTTTCGGCGATCACCGCATTATATTGCTCCGGCATCTGCTCAATAAACTCCGCCGCTTGGGCAATGGTGGCGGCGCGGATGATCTCTTCCTCGGTGGCGTCGGGCTTGCCCCAACGAATGTTGTCGGCAACGGTGCCGCTGAAAAGCTCGCTCTTTTGAAGCACCACCGCGATCCGCTCCCGAAGGGCAGTAAGATCAAACTCTTGAATGGGATGCCCGCCGATGCGGATCTCCCCGTCGGTCACATCGTAAAAGCGGGTGATCAGGTGAATGAAAGAGGATTTACCCGACCCCGTTGCCCCCAAAATGGCAAGGTTTTCCCCTGCGTGGATGGTGAGGGAAAGATCCTTCAAAACCGTTCTCCCTTCAAAGGAGGGGTAGTGGAAGGAGATGTTGTCGAAGGTGATGTCTCCCAAGGTTTCAGGGGCATAATCGCCCCCTTTGATCACAGGCTCGGTCTCCAAAACCTCCTGCAACCGCTTGCCGCTGGCACGGCCTCTGGCAATGGATTGAAACATCATACTGACCATCATCACCGAATGAAGGATCTGGGTGTTATAAGTAATGGCAGCCATAATGGTACCCACCTCCATGGCACCTGCCATCACCTGCATTCCGCCCAAATAGATCAGCGCTACAATGGACAGATTTAAAATAATGGAAAGAATGGGGGAGAGCCGCGCCACGATCAGGGCAACCTTCAAATTCATATCGGTAAGGGCGCTGTTGGCATCGTTGAAGCGCTTGGTCTCCCGCTCCTCCTGCACAAAGGCTTTCACCATCCGCGCACCGTTCACATTCTCCTGCATCACATTGTTCACATGGTCCAACCGTTGCTGTACCTTGGCATAAAGGGGATTGACCGCCTTCAAAACCAAAGCCATGATCACCAGCTGAACAGGCAAAGCCGCCAAAAGGATGAGACCGAAGCGGGAGTTTAAGGAAAGCATCATCACAATACCGCCCAAAAACATCATACCGCTCCGCACAAACATCCGTAAGCATTGCTCCACAAAGTGTTGCATCTGGGTAATATCGTTGGTCATACGGGTGATCAGGGAGCCGGTGGTGAATTTATCGGTTTGCTGAAAGGAAAGCCCCATAGCCCTGCGAAACACATCCTTGCGCAGATCGCAGGCAAAGTTTTGGGAAGCAAGGCTGGCAAAAACCGAGCAGGAGGTTCCCGCAAGACCGCCCAAGGCTACCGTTAAAAGCATGGTCAGTCCCACCGAGATCAGCAACTGCTGATCCCCTTGCAAAACCCCTTCGTTTACCAATTTTTCCATCAGCTTCGGTTGCCAAAGATCGGCGGTCACTTCGCCGATCATGGTCAGCGGTGTGAGCACCGCCCAAAACCAATAGGGTCTCAAATATTTTAAGAGCTTCATTCTTCCCGCTCCTTTCTGCCTGCCAGATTATGATACATCTTTTCCAAAAGGGGACGAATTTGGTCAAATTCCTCTTTGGCGATGCCCTCCAGCAATTCCCCTTCCGTTTCGTGAATGGCGGAGATCACCTTGCGATCCGCTTCTTGCCCCTTTTCCGTCAGCTGCACCAAAATCGCTCGCTGATCGTTGGGGTCGCTGGTGCGGGTCACCAAGCCCTCCGCCTCCATCTTCTGCAAGGTCACGCTGACCGCAGGGGTGGAAAGATGGGTGCGCTTGGCAAGCTCAAGCTGGGTCAGTCGGTCATTATGGGCAAGGTGAAAAAGCACCCGCCGCCAACCGTCTGCCATCCCCATGGCTTCGGTCTTCTGCCGCATCCGATCATTAAAAAGCTTGGAAACTTCATTGATGAGCATCGAGGGCGGCGCTGTTTTGATATCCCGTTTTCTGCAATTCTTCAAGAAAAACGTCCTCCCGAAAGAAATTAATTAACTAATTAACTATTATACACCAAATCCCCCGCCTGTCAACCTATTTTACTGAAACTTCTCTGCCGTTATCCGTCCTTGGTAACAAGGACCTTGCGAAAAAAGGAGAGGTGTGCTATACTGAAATTGAAATTCAAAAGATGGGGAGGTATTCCTATGAAAAAGACACAAACATGGGTGCTTGTTTCCCTCATATGTGTGATTTTGCTTCTGCTGTTTTCTCCATATATCAAGGCTGAATATTTGACGCATAAACACGGGGAACAATTTCAAGGCTTGGAGTCCCAAACCAAAATGTTAAAAGATTCTCGCTATTTTAAGGTGCTGGAATATACAGATCAATATGCAAAAGTGTTTTATGTATCAAACACAGGGGATCTTATTACCTTTGTAAAGAACAACGGAAGTTGGGAATTGTCCACATGGGAAACCGTTTGGTCGACCTCCGGCTCGGCAGACGGTTTTATGTGGCCATATTATCGCTGAAAATCATCAAGTCGGATCGTAG
>JAZQET010000069.1:0-22545 GCA_045539135.1 Eubacteriales bacterium
AATCCCCCCCTTGAAAACAAACACCCCGCATTGGTGATTTTTTGCTGGATTTTTGATTTTTCCTCACGCCTTGGGATACTCATTACACAGCAACCGATAGGGGGCTTCATCTTCCTCGATCTCGGGGAATCTGCCCACCGGCTCATAGAAGCGGTTATCGGTGTTATCATCATTGCACATAGAGACCTCGCCGATCAGCACATCACCGGTGCCGGGAACCACATCAAAATCGTGGTACTGATGAGGCCAGAGGGTGATGCTTTCGCCGGGCTTCAGCTCCACGCCGGTGCCTGCGGGAACGGAATAGGTTCTGCCATCGGCATTGACCGCCACATCGGTGGTGCCCAGCTCGCCGTTATCGTCATTATACACATGGATGATGAGGGTGCCGCCGCCGCGGTTGATGATATCCTCGGATTTATTCCAATGGAAGTGCATGGGAGAATGCTGACCCTCTTTGAGCATCAGCAATTTTTCCGCATAGACCTTTTTATATTTGGGATTATTCTGATTACCGTTGCGCAGGGTGATGAGGGCGAAGCCCACCTTTTCAAAATCACCCAAGCCATAGTCGGTAATATCCCAACCCAGCATATTATCGCGGATCTCATCGTATTCACTGCCTTTGGTCTTCCAATCCTCGGGAGTCCAATGGCAGAAAGGCGGCAGATTAAAGCCGTTTTCCTTGATCAATTCTTCCATTTCGCGGATCGCCGCATTGATTTCAGAGCGTTTCATTGATTATTCATCCTTTCTTTGATCATTTCAAGGGCGGGCATTGCAGGAATGGCGCCCCTCTTTTCCACACACAGGCTTGCGGCGGCATTGGCAAAGCGGGCAAAGCCCTTTGCCTCCTCCAGCGTTACATCCTTGGGATGCTTTCCGCTTTCCGCCAGTTGATTCAAAAATCCGCCCCAGAAGCAGTCTCCCGCGCCGGTGGTGTCCACCACCTTGGAGGGGAAGCCCGCCACCTTGGCAGAACCTTCTTTGGTGCAGACCAAAGCGCCTTCCGCACCCAAGGTCACCGCCACCAAGGGAATACCGCTCTCCACCAATTTCTTTGCCGCCTCTTCGGGGGCGGCACAATCGGTCAAGAGAAGGGTCTCCTCATCCGAAAGCTTCATTACATTCACATACGGCAACACGCCCCGCATCTCGCGGATGGCCGCCTCGCGGCTCTCCCACAAGGGTGCCCGATAATTGGGGTCATAGGAGATGATGCACCCGTGCTCCTTTGCCAGCTCCAACGCACGGTAGGTAGCGCTTTTGGCGGGGTCGGCTGTCAGGGAAAGAGAACCGATATGGAAGATACGGCTTTGGGCGACGGACGCCTCTGCCACCTCCTCGGGATTAAGGCAGGTATCGGCACCGGGCTTGCGGGCAAAAGAAAAACTCCGCTCCCCGCTTTCCGAAAGCGCCACGAACGCCAAGGTGGTGAACACCTGCTCATCGGTGATCAGCCCTTGGGTATCAATACTATTTTCCTCCAGCACACTCCGCAGGAACGCGCCGTGCATATCCGCGCCCACCTTGCCGAGAAAGGCGGCCTTTTTGCCGCACTTTGCCAGCAATGCCAGCACATTGGCAGGGGCACCGCCTGCATTTTGCTCAAAGAGATTCTGCCCCGCAGGGGACTTTCCGCAAGGGGTAAAGTCAATCAACAATTCCCCCAACGCTGTTACATCAAACATCTTGGTTGATCTCCTTATGTTAAGTATGTTAAGTAAATTATACCGACGATCTCTTGAAAATGCAATACATTTCTTGACTTCTTTCTTTATAAATGCTACAATCAACTCAACAAAGAACAGGAGGGCACAGATCGATGGAATTTATGATCGGTTGCAACTATTGGGCATCCAACGCAGGCACGGAAATGTGGAATAACTGGAGCGAAGACGCGGTGCGGGAGGATCTGGAGATCCTGTCTGCCCACGGGGTGCGCTATATGCGTGCATTCCCCAACTGGCGGGATTTTCAGCCGGTGATCCCCATGCTGAAAAAGATCGGCTATTGCCTCACCGATGACCGCATCCCCACCAATCCGTATTATTTGGACGACATTATGCTGGAGCGATTCGACCGTTTTTGCGATCTTTGCGAAGAATACGGAATGAAGCTGATCATCTCCCTGATGACCGGTTTTATGAGCGGTCGGCAGTTTATTCCCGCCGCCCTTTACGGCAAGGATCTGCTCACCGATCCCGTTGCCCTTTCCTTTGAGCAGCTGTACCTGAAGGGAATGGTGCGCCGCTTTAAAAATAGAAAAGTAATTATCGCTTGGGGTCTCGGCAACGAGTGCAACACTTGGGGCGGAGGCGATAACCGCTATACCGGTATGAACTGGACGGCACTGATCTCCAATGCCATTCGGGCAGAAGATCCCACCCGCCCCATCTATTCCGATATGCACGGTCTGGCGCTTCCTCATGAGAAATACGGCTGGAAAATCGAGGATCAAGGGGAGTTCTGCGATGTGATGACCACCCACCCCTATCCCCTTTGGGTCAACCATGTGTTTATGGATCATATGACCTCTTACCGCAACCTGATCAACACCACCGCCCAAACCAAGTATTATGCCGACATCGCCAAAAAGCCCTGCTGTGTGGGCGAGACCGGCACCATGGGTCCCATGGTCTGCAGTGAAGAACTTGCAGGAAAATATGCAAAAACCAACCTGCTCTCTTCTTGGGCAAACGGTGCCACCGGCTTCTTATGGTGGTGCGCCAATGAGCAGATCGATCTGGAGACCGACCCCTATACCCGCATTATGGTGGAGACCGAGCTGGGTCTCATCGACCGCTACCGCAAGCCAAAGCCGGTGCTTAAAACTTATAAAGAGATCACCGACCTGCTTGCCTCCCTGCCCTTCACCCTGCCCAAGGCAAAAGAGGACGCTGTTTGCGTGCTGACACGGGGTCAGGACAGCTGGGGCGCGGCCTATATGACCTATGCGCTGGGCAAACAGGCAGGTCTCAACCTGAAATATGCCTATTCGGAAGACAGTCTGCCCGATGCAGATCTTTATATCGTGCCCTCCGTGGCAGGTACCGGCGGTGTGATGACCCGCCGCCCCTACAAAGAACTGCAAAAGAGAGTGGCAGAGGGTGCGACCCTCTACCTTTCCATGGACGACGGATTCCTTTCGGAATTCAAGGAATTCTTCGGTCTGGAAGTGACCGACTCGGGCAAATATGCCGATAAAGCCACCGTAACCTTCGAGGGTGTGACCTATCCCTTTACCCGCCCCAAGCGGTATGAGACCCGCTCTGTGGGAGCGAAGGTTTTGGCGGAAGACAGTTTGGGCTTCCCCGCCATTTCGGAATTTGCATACGGCAAAGGTAAGGTCTACTTTGTGAACTTCCCGCTGGAGACCATGCTGCTGAATCAGCACGAGGTCTTTGACGGTCCTTACCACAACCTCTACCGCAGCCTCTTCAAAGAGAAGCTGCAGCAGTTGGAGGTCACCACCGAGAATCCCTATGTGGGCATCACCCTGCACCCCGCAGAGGACGGTACCCTCTACTGCGTGGCCATCAACTACTCCGATAAGGAGCAGGCGATGAACCTGAAGATCAAAGACGGTCTTAAGATCGATACCGTATACTACGGCGATGCCGAGACCCTCGCCCCCTTCGGTGCTCTGATCTGCGCATTGAAATAAAACATAATAATAAGGCGCTCTTCCGCGAAGAGCGCCTTCTTTATTTTTGAAATCGTTTTCGGTCTTTTTCGATCTTGGCTTGGTAGCGGTCCTCCTCCGAATAGATGCAACCGCAGTATTTCTGCATATACAGTTCCTCTTCCCGCGCTTCCGCCTGACCCTCCCGATAACGGGGGGAAAAATCATAGGGCAGGAATTTCACCCCGTATTTGGCGGCCACCCGCTCCCCGATGGCAAAGATCATCTCCCGATTTTGATAGGGGGACACGGTAAGGGTGGTGGCAATGGCAGAAAAGCCGTGCTCCTTGGCATAGCGTGCCGTTTCCTCCAACCGCACCGCATAGCAATAGCCGCAACGGTTCTCGGGGTGCTCTGCCACCGCCTTGGTGAATGTCCGAAGTCCGTATTCATCCTGCACCTCAAGGGCAAGCCCGATCTTGGCGGCATAGGCGATGAGGGTATCCCGACGGGCGCGGTATTCCATATAGGGGTGGATGTTGGGATTATACCAAAAGCCCACCGGCTCTACCCCCTCCTCCCGCAACTGCTTCACGCAAGCCACGGCGCAGGGCGCACAGCAGATATGTAACAACAGTTTTTCCATTGGATTCACTCCTTTTTCCCCTCCATCATATCATAACTTCTCCCCCTTTTCAATATTGACAAAATATTTTATTATTGATATACTTTTTCTGTATAAATAATTAAGAACTCATTTAGGAGGTACAGTATAATGAGCGATAAAAGAATTGAGACCAAATGCGTGCAAGGGGGCTACACCCCCGGAAACGGCGAACCCCGTCAGGTTCCCATCATCCAAAGCACCACATTCAAATATGCCACCAGCGAAGATATGGGCAAGCTTTTCGACTTGGAGGCAAGCGGTTATTTCTATTCCCGCCTGCAGAACCCCACCTGCGACACGGTGGCGGCCAAGATCTGCGAATTAGAGGGCGGTACCGCCGCCATGCTCACCTCCTCCGGTCAGGCGGCATCCTTTTACAGCGTATTTAACATTGCAGGCAACGGCGACCATGTAGTGGCAAGCTCCACCATCTACGGCGGCACCTATAACCTTTTTGCAGTGACCATGAAGCGGATGGGCATTGAATTCACCTTCGTTTCTCCCGACTGCACCGAGGAAGAACTGAATGCCGCCTTCCGTCCCGAAACCAAGGCAGTTTTCGGTGAGACCATCGCCAACCCCGCTCTGGTGGTTTTGGATATTGAAAAATTTGCAAATGCCGCCCACGCTCACGGAGTACCCCTCATTATCGACAATACCTTTGCCACCCCCATCAACTGCCGCCCCATCGAGTGGGGTGCCGATATCGTGATCCATTCCACCACCAAGTATCTGGACGGTCACGGTGCGGCGGTCGGCGGGTGCATTGTGGACTCCGGCAAATTTGACTGGACCAAGTATCCCGATAAATTCCCCGGTCTGTGCACCCCCGATGAAAGCTATCACGGCGTGACCTATACCGAGCGGTTCGGTCTGGCAGGTGCCTATATCACCAAAGCCACCGCACAGTTGATGCGGGATCTGGGCTCCATCCAATCTCCTCAAAATGCCTTTATCCTGAACTTGGGGGTTGAAAGCCTTCACGTTCGGATGCCCCGCCATTGCGAAAACGCTTTGAAGGTGGCGGAATATTTGGAAAACCATCCCAAGATCAGCTGGGTGCGCTACCCCGGACTGAAGAATGACCCCGAACACGCCAAGGCCGAGAAGTATCTGGGCGGAAGCGGCGGATGCGGTGTGATCAGTTTCGGTGTGAAGGGTGGTAAAGAAGCGGCAAGCCTCTTTATGCAGAAGCTGAATGTTGCCGCCATTGAGACCCATGTGGCGGATGCCCGCACCTGCTGCCTGCACCCCGCCACCGCCACCCATCGGCAGATGAACGAGCAGGAATTGATCAACTGCGGCATCTCCGGTGATCTGGTGCGCTACTCCTGCGGCTTGGAGAATGCCGACGATCTGATCGCCGACATTGAGCAGGCACTCACCTTTGTAAAATAAACGATAGGAGGCATGAAGAATGCCGATTAAAATTCCGGCAGGCCTACCCGCCGCCGATACCTTGCAAAAAGAAAACATCTTTGTGATGAAGGAAACACGGGCAGAAAGTCAGGATGTGCGCCCCTTGCAGATCCTTTTGCTGAACCTGATGCCCAAGAAGATCGAGACCGAGACCCAGCTTTCCCGCCTGCTGGGGAACACCCCCTTGCAGGTGGAGTTGGAATTGATCCACACCAAGACCCATGAATCCCAAAACACCTCCGAGGAGCACCTTTTGGCCTTTTATAAGACCTTCGACGATGTGAAGGACCGCAACTTCGACGGTCTGATCATCACCGGCGCGCCGGTGGAGCAGATGCCCTTTGAGGAAGTGGACTATTGGGATGTGCTTTGCACCATTATGGAATGGAGCAAGACCCATGTGCACAGCACCTTCCATATCTGCTGGGGTGCGCAGGCAGGGCTTTATTACCATTTCGGCATTGATAAACAGCCGCTGCCTGAGAAGATGTTCGGCATCTTCCCCCATAAGCTGGATCATAAAAAGTCGATGCTGTTCCGCGGGTTCGACGATCAATTCGCCGTGCCCCACTCCCGCCACACCACCGTGCGAAGGGAGGACATTGAGGCGGTGCCCGAACTGAAGATCCTTGCCTCCTCCGAGGAAGCGGGAGTTTATGCCGTAGCCACCAAAAAGGGCAAGCAGATCTTCATCACCGGTCATTCGGAATATGACGCATTGACTCTCCATAATGAATACCGGCGGGATCTTTCCCAAGGAAAGCCTATCGAGATCCCCAAAAACTATTATCCCGATAATGATCCCAAGAAAAAACCCTTAGTCACTTGGCGCTCCTGCGCCAACCTGCTTTACAGCAACTGGCTCAACTACTTTGTGTATCAGACCACACCTTATGATCTTACTAAGTTGAATAAGTAAAAGGAGAATGCACCTATGAGTAAACGAATTTTATCTCTTTTGGTGATCGCCGCCCTTCTTGCCACCCTTTTGAGCGGATGCGGCTCCAAGGAAGAGGACTTCGGTGTGGCAGATACTATGGGAAATGAATCCAACCAAGAGCAAGATGAGGAGAACTCCTCCTCCCCCGATTCGGATCAAAAGGAAGAGAATAAACCCGACACCGACCAAAAAGACGAGAAACCCTCTACCGACGATCAAAAGGATCCCGCCAAGCCCAACACCCCCGATGAGGGCAACGGCGGAACCAATAATACCACCAAACCCGATCCGTCCGATAAAGAGCAGGGCGGCACCAACGAAACGCCCGCCCAGTCCACCATCAAAACGCTGACCAACCTGCAAAAGGCAGGCGCCGCCTTCAATGTGAAGGCAGGGCAGACTGTTTGGTTCGGGCCGATGCCCATGAATCAGGAAACGGCGCTGACCGCAGGCGGCAAGGCGGTGGGTGTTTCGGCGCTGAAGGAGATTGCCAAGCTGGGCGGCGGCTATCGCCTTTATTCTTATAAGGCAACCGCCGACGGTGCAGTGACCGTTTCGGCACCCAAAGGCTATGAAAGCAAGTTCCTCATTTCCTTGGATCAGGAAATGACCGAAAAAGAATATTATTACCACATCGATCAAAACGGTGTGCAGCTTTATGACTCCGCGCTGGACAGCACGGGAAAAACCATCGCTCCCAACGGAAAGGAAACCACCTCTTCCGATTGGCACCTGACCCACGGGGTCTCTCTGAAACAGGGCGACACCCTGACCTTCGGTCCCTGCTTCTCCGCACAGGCGGTGCAGGGCTTCGGCTATGATGCCAAGGGTAAAGCCACCTCGCTCATCAATGCTTCCAACCTGAAAGAAGAAGAGACCTTGGGCGGCGGCTATAAGATCTATACTTACACCGTTCCCGCAGAGGTCACCTCGGTTCGGTTGTTGGTTGCGGCTGACTTGAAAGGAAAATTTGCGATGGTAAAAAATAAAGCCTTTAACGGAAGTGAATACACCAATCTGACCGGTGTGAGCGGCAGCTCCCTTCCCGATGTTCTGAAAGGAAAGGAAGTATTGTTTGTGGGCGACTCCATCTGCGAGGGATTTAAGAACAGCAACACCGGCATTGCCCGCTTCCCCGATGCTTATGCAGGCTTGATCGCCAAGAAAACAGGTACCATCTCTACCAATGCGGGTGTGGGAAGCTCCACCATTTCCAATCAAAAGCCGGTCTATAAGCAATTCGAAGCCTTACAGAAAAACGATTATGATCTGGTGGTGATCCAAGGCGGAATCAACGATATGTCGCACAAACGCAAGGTGGGCGAGATGAGCGATTCCTTTGAACCGGAAGAATGGGATCTGACCACCTATGCAGGCGGCTTGGAATATACCATCTATAAAGCCATTGAGTATTACGGGGATACCGCCTCCGTCGGCTACCTCTTCACTCCCGCCTTCCCCAACCACCCCAGCGGAAATTACGGAACCCTGCCTCAATTCTTGGCAGTTGCCAAAGAGATCTGCGAAAAATGGGGCGTTCCCTTCTTAAATCTTTGCGAGAATGCAGAGCTTAACCAAAAGCTGCAGATCAATGAAAAGGTCAACACCGGTGACTTTATCCACCTGAATGCAAACGGTTATGAGATCGTGACGCCCTACATCATTGATTTTATGCGCACAATGACCCCCTATGAAAAGAAATTTTAACGGAGGAATTCGAAAAATGACAAAACGGTTTTTATTACTTCTCACCGCGCTGGTGATGGTGCTGACCATGCTTTCCGCTTGTAAGAGCAACCAGGAAGAAAATGCCTTCGGCGATGTGGCAGGCGGCGACTTCGGTGTTGAGCAAGGAAAGGATGACCCTTCCGACGATACCGATAAAGACACCACCGACGATAAGAACAACACCGACAACGATCAAAAGAACGACCCTTCCGACGATCAGGACACCACCGTTTCGGGCAACGATAAAAACGACAACACCCAAAACGATCAGCCGACAAGCGGCGGCAACTCCAACCAAAACTCCAACAATAACACCGATAAAGACCCCGATAAGGGCGGGAACGAGGATTCCTCCTCTTCCTCTTCTTCCATCGCAACGCTGACCAACCTGCAAAAAGCAGGCACCGCTTTTAATATGAAGGCGGGTCAGACCGTTTGGTTCGGTCCCGTAGCCATGAATCAGGAAGCCGCTCTCACCGCAGGCGGCAAGGCAGTAGGGGTTTCGGCATTGAAAGAAGTTGCCAAGCTGGGCGGCGGCTATCGCCTTTATTACTATAAGGCTACCGCAGACGGTGCTGTGACCATCTCCGCCCCCGGCGGATTGGAAGACCGATTTTTAATTTCTTTGGAGCAGACTATGACCGCTACAGAATACAATCATCATTTCGATAAAAACGGCGTTCAGATCTATCACTATGTTCTGGACGGTACCGGCAAGACCCTTTCTTGGAACGGCAAAGAGGTTACCTCTTCTGATTATGCCGCAAGCCATCCCATTTCGGTGCAAAAGGGCGATACCATCTCCTTCGGACCCTGCGTTTACTCGCAGGTGGTGCAGGGCTACGGCTATGACGCTAAGGGCAAAGCCACCACACTGATCAATGCCTCCAACCTGACCAAGAGCGCCGATATGGGCAACGGTTGGGCAATGTTTACCTATACCGTTCCCGAGGATGTGGCTTCGGTTCGGATCGTTGCCGCTACCGATGTAAAAACCAAATTCGCCGTTTGCAAAAATAAGGTATTGGATGCCAACGGCTACAGCGCCTTGACCGGTTTGAGTGCGTCCGGCTTGCCCGATGTGCTGAAAGGCCGCGCAGGTCTTTTCGCAGGAGACTCCATCAACCACGGTCTTTCCAGCCGTGACGAAATGGCAAACACCTTTAAGGATGGCAAGGGCGGCTGGGCCGCACGTGTGGAGCGGGATACCGGCTTGATTGCCACCAATGTGGGCGAAAGCGGCTATCACTTCACCGATGTTGCTTCCAACTACGGCCCCATCAATAACCTGCTGAAGCCCAATATGAGTAAGGACTTCGATTATGTGATCCTGCAGGGCGGTGTAAACGACGCACCTAAAAAGGTTCCCTTGGGCGAGATCAGCGATTCCTTTGATCTGAAGTCCTTCAATACCTCTACCTTTGCAGGCGGCTTTGAGCGCACCCTTTATAATGCGGTGAAATACCATGGCGATACCGCCGCCATTGCCTTTATCGTGACCTTCAAGATCCCCAAGAACGGCACAAGCGTTGAGGCTTATTATGATATGGCAAAGAAGATCTGCGATAAATGGGGCGTTTCCTATCTGGATCTTTATAACAATGAAAAGCTCAATGCCGATCTGAAATACGATACCTTTGAGCATACCAACGACGGTGTGCACCCCGATGCTAGCGGCTATGAACTGATCACTCCTTATGTGACCGAGTGGATGCGAACGGTAAAGCCCTGTCCCCAAGAAGTTCTGGATGCCGTTTTAGGTTAAAACATTCAAAAAAACCGACCGAGAATTCGGTCGGGTTTTTTGTTGAAATCGGCGGAAGAGTGTGGTATGATAAGGTCTGACAAGGAAGTGAACCCCTATGAAAACTTATTTGAGAGGACTGAAGGACGGTCTGCCCATCGGGCTTGGCTATTTTTCGGTCTCCATTGCCTTCGGCGTTTCCGCCATTCAGGCAGGTCTGCCTGTTTTTGCGGCGGTGGCCATCTCTTTGACCAATTTAACCTCTGCAGGACAGTTGGCAGGACTTTCGGTGATTGCCGCCGCAGGCAGCCTGATGGAGATGGCGCTGACCCAGTTGGTCATTAATCTCCGCTATGCGCTGATGTCCATTTCTCTTTCCCAAAAGATGGACGACGCAGTGCGGTTCCCCCAACGGTTGCTCATCGCTTTCGGCAATACCGACGAGATCTTCGCCGTTGCTTCAGGGCAAAGCGGCACCATTACCGCCCCCTATTTCTACGGGCTGATGACCCTACCCATCCTCTGCTGGACCGGCGGCACCTTGGTGGGTGCCTTGGCAGGTACCGTTCTGCCCGCCTCCATCCTTTCCGCTTTGGGCGTTGCCATCTACGGAATGTTTGTTGCCGTGATCGTGCCTAAAGCCAAAAAGAGCCTGAAGGTAGCGGCAGTCGCCTTGGGCGCGGCGGCGCTGAGCAGTTGCATTGCTTGGATTCCTGCCTTCTCTTTTATCTCCGCAGGCTTTTCCATTATCATTTGCGCGGTGGTTGCCGCCGCCTTGGGGGCGCTCTTTGCGCCGGTGGAGGATGCGGTATGAAGATGTTTTTCTATATTTTGGTGATGGCAGGCACCACCTATTTGATCCGTATGCTCCCCTTGGTCATCTTCAAAAAGAAGATCACCAACCGTTTTATCCGCTCTTTTCTGTATTACATTCCCTACGCGGTTTTGGCGGCAATGACCTTCCCCGCCATCTTAAGTGCCACTGCTTCGCCTCTTTCGGCGGCGGTGGGTTTGGCCGCCGCCCTGATCGCCGCTTTTTTCGGTTTGGATCTTCTGCCGGTGGCGGTGCTTTCCTGCATCGGCGTGTTCCTTTGCGAACTGATAATTTTTCATTGACAAAAAAGGTGCTTTTCCTATAGAATATAGGTAGAACCATTTTACATCATAGGAGGATAAATCAATGGCATTTTGTACCAACTGCGGCACCGAGCTGCCTGAGGGCGCTAAAACCTGCCCCAACTGCGGCACCGCTTCCGCTACCGAACCCGAAGTAAAGAAATCCTTGGATTCCATTTTGGACACTCCCGAGGTAGAGGTGGATCCCACCGATGCAAACAATAATAAAGTAATGGGCGTTTTGGCCTATTTGGGCATTTTGGTGCTGATCCCCATTTTGGCGGCAAAGGAATCTCCCTTCGCCCGTTACCACGCAAACCAAGGCTTGGTGCTTTGGATCGCCGGAATGATCGCAGGCGTGGTAGGCTCCATTCTTGTCCTGATCCCCATTTTAGGCGGTCTGCTCTCCACCGCTCTGAGCCTTGCATCCCTTGCTTTGACCATCATCGGAATTGTAAATGTTTGCAACGGTAAGGCAAAAGAGCTTCCCTTGATCGGCAAGTTCACCCTGCTGAAATGATTTTTGCGCTGTGTTCTATAGAACACAGCGCTTTTTCTTTGCTAAAAAGATTGAAAAAGTCAGTCAAAACTGTTATGATAAAGAGAGAATACAAATGCGAGGTACCGCGGAATGAAAAAAGATGTTTCCCAAAAAGTTGAAGCCCTTTTAAGCCAAATGACCTTGGAAGAAAAAGTGGCGCAGATGATCCAGCTCCCCTGCATGCCCGGTGTGCCCGGTCGCATCGGTCTGGAGGAAGCAAAAGAGTGGGCAAAAAAAGGAATCGGTTCCTTCTTGAATGTGCTGGGCGATAACGCGCGGCAAATTCAGGAAGCCGCCTGCAGCTCCCGCTTGGGCATTCCCACCGTTTTCGGTGTGGATGCGGTACGGGGGCACTCCTTAAATGACCATGCCACTATTTTTCCCACCCAATTAGCCTGCGCTTGCGCTTGGGATCCTGCCGTTGCAGAAGAAATGGGTAAGGTGACCGCCCGTGAGGTATTGGCAGACGGGCTCCATTGGACCTTCTCGCCCCTTCTTTGCTTGGCAAGAGACACCCGCTGGGGGCGGGTCAATGAGACCTTCGGCGAAGATCCCTATTTGGTTGGGGAGCTTGCCGCCGCCACCATCAAAGGGTACCAAGGGGAAGATCTTGCCGCCGACGGCAGTATCCTCGCCTGCGCCAAGCACTACATTGCCTATGGAGAATCCACAGGCGCACGGGATGCCTATGATTCAGAGGTAACCTACCGCAAGATCCGAGAGGTCTTTTTACCGCCCTTCCAAAAGGCGGTGGATGCAGGATGCGCCACCATTATGACCGCCTACGGCTCGGTAGACGGCACCCCTGTGGGCACCGATCCTCATTTGATGAAGGATATCCTGCGGGATGAACTGGGCTTCGATGGCTTTGTGGTCACCGACTGGCAGAATAACGATAGCCTGCTGACCAAGCAATTCATTGCCGCCAACCATGATGAAGCCGCGGTGCTCTCCACCGTGGGCGGCAACGATATGATGATGAACAGCCCCGAGTATTATGAGTCCACCATCCGTATGGTCCAAGAGGGCAAGCTCGACGAAGCCTTGCTGGATGATGCGGTGCGCCATATCCTGACCATTAAATTCCGTATGGGGCTCTTTGACCGTCTTTATAAAAACACCGATCCCGCCTGCATCGGCTGTGACGCGCATCAGGCCGCTGCCCTGAATGCCGCCCGCCGCAGTATTACCTTGCTGAAAAATAACAATCAGCTTCTGCCCCTTAAGGGAACGGAAAAGATCGCCCTCATCGGCAAAAATGCCGATGATGTGCGTGCCCAATACGGCGATTGGACCTATTTCTCCCATCCCGCTCCCGATCCCGACCGTCCCGCCATCCGCCCCTATGTGACCTTGAAAGAGGGTCTTATGGCGGAAGGACTGGATGTGACCTATACCTACGGTTGCGGTGCCGTTGAAAGCGAAAAAGACGATCTGAACGCCGCTGTTGCCGCGGCAGAGCAGGCGGATGTGATCCTCTATGCGGTGGGCGATGAGCATTGCCAGATCGGTGAGAAAAAGGATCGGGCAAAGCTGGAGCTCTCCGGCAGACAGTTGGAGCTGTTCTTCCGCCTGAAGGCATTGGGTAAGCCGATGGTCTGCATCCTGATCGCCTCCAAGCCTTTGGCGATCCCCGAATTGGCGGAAGGCACCGATGCTTTGGTGGTTGCCTTCAACGGCGGCGCCCACGCAGGCACCGCCATTACGGAAGCCCTTTTGGGCAAGTTCAACCCCTCCGGCAGATTGCCCATCTCCTTCCCCTATCATTCGGGTCAGGTGCCTGTGTATTATAACCACCTTTTGGGTTGGCACGGCAGATCCAACGGAAGATATGTGGAAGGCAAATACTGCGACCTGCCCAAGGAACCGTTGTTTGCTTTCGGGGAAGGTCTTTCCTACACCGACTTTGCTTACAGCGATCTAACCTTTGACCCCACCACCTTCACCGCCACCGTTACGGTGACCAATACCGGCGCCCTTGCAGGGCGGGAGACGGTGCAGGTCTATTTCCGCGACCTTTATTCTTCCATCCTGACCCCCATCAAGCAGTTGATCGCCTTCCGACAGGTGGAGCTTGCCGCAGGGGAAAGCAAGACGGTTGAGATCCAACTGAAAGAGTCCGATTTCTCCTTGGTCAATGCCAAGGAAGAGCGGGTGGTGGAAGCAGGCACCTTCCACCTGATGGTGGGTCACAGTTCCAAAGAAGCAGACCTGTTGACTGTTGAATTTGAATTATAAGGAGACATTAAAATGAAACGTATTTTAGCTGTACTTTTAATTGCGATCCTGCTATTACCTTCCGTAACAGCCTTCGCAGAAACGACCGACAGTAACTCCTTTTCCGCTGAGTCCTATTACCGCACCGAGAATCCTTTTACCGCCCTGCCCGCCACCTTTGAGGCAACGGTGAAATTCCCTGCGGATACCCCCGCCGATCAGGAAGGCGGCACCATTTTGGGTAACTATCAGGTAAAGACCGTTCCCGGCTTTGCCTTTAAGATCAATAACGGCGGTGTGCCCAGCCTTGCCATCTGCGATAACGAGAAAAAGTATTATTCCTACGACTTTAATGAGGTTTGCGTATACACCGGCGATTGGGTCCATCTTGTTTTGGTCAAAGACAGCGCCGCAGGCACCCTTTCCTGCTACATCGACGGTGCCTTGAAACAGACCCTCACCGCCGCAAGCCCCGCAACGGTGGAAATGAACCTTGCTTTAGGCTTGGGCGGCGATCAGCGGAGCCTGAATTCTTATTATTTCAGAGGCAGTATTAAAACCGCCGCCCTTTATTCCGAGCCGATCACTGCCGCAAAAATTGCCGAAAACGGCACCACCCCCTTTAATATGGAGGGGATGATGGCAGGTTATGATCTCTTTGCGGAGCGTGAGAATGCCATTAAAGACCAAAGCGGACACGGCTTTGATATGAATATGGAATACCGCTTTTTCAAAGAAAAGGAATCGGTGGAAGACTATGATTATTCCTTTGCCGTAATCGGAGACCCCCAATACCTGACCCGCAACTATGAAGAAAAACTCTATCAGATGTTTGAGTGGGTCACCGAAAATGCGGAAGAAAAGAAGATGGAACGGGCCATCATTTTGGGAGACCTGACCCACCGAAACAGCAAAGGGGAATGGAGCTCCTTCCAGATCTGCGTGGACGATCTTCCCATCCCTTACACCTTGGTGCGGGGAAACCACGACGGTGCCCAGCGCTTCAACGACACCTTCTCCTTTGAAGACTACGGCGAAACCGTCGACGGCTCCTTCGACGGCACCATGCTCAACACTTATAAGCGCTTCAAAGCGGGAAAGGTTCCCTATCTGATCTTGACCTTGGATTACTGCCCCACCGATGAGGTGTTGGAATGGGCCAACACTGTTGTGGCAGAGCATCCCAAGGATAACGTTATTGTGGCAACCCACAACTACTTAAAAGGCGCAGGCGGACTCTCCTCCAATGTGACCGAAGCGGTTGAGACCGATGAAGAAAACAGTGAGTCTGCCGTAGAAGAACCCACCGTCGGAAACGGCGGAACGGGCATTTGGGAAAAACTTGTAAAAAAGCACCCCAACATTACTATGGTTCTCTGCGGTCACACGTATGATGTAGATGCCAACATCGTGGAGCAGGTAAAGGGGGACCACGGCAACACCGTGACTCAAATGCGGATCAATGCCCAGCGGATCGACCGTGTTTTGGGTGGTGTGGGCGTTGTGACCATGTTTTACTTCTCCGAAAACGGCACCAAATTGCAGGTAGAAAACTATTCCACCGCCGAGGAAGCCTTCTTCCTGAAGGAAAACCAATACACCGTGGAATTGGATCTTTTGGATCAAGGACCCTCTCCCCTCCTTTGGGCAGCCATCGGCGGCGGAGCGGTACTTCTGCTGGGAGCCGCGGTTCTACTCTTTGTTTTGAAAAAGAAAAAACAAGCATAATCCATCAAAAGCCGAAGTGAAATTCACTTCGGCTTTTTGTATATTTTCCCTCTTTTTGCAAAAAGTATTAAAAACAAACGAGGTGAACACTTTTGGCAAAAAAGCACGGGAAATTCAGTTTTTCTTTCGAGAAAAAGATCTATATCAACGGCTGGGGCAATGTGGCGGGTGCCAAGGAACAGCAAGGTCCTTTAGGGGGGCTTTTCGACAGCATTGAGCAAGACCTTTACTGCGGCAAAAAAACCTTGGAGCAGGCGGAGGTGCACCTGCAACAGACCGCCTTGGAGCACGCCCTGAGGCGGGCAGGCATTCAGCGGGAGGAATTGGAGCTGGTGGGCGCAGGGGATCTTCTCAACCAATGCATCAGCTCTGCCTACAGCTTTCGGGACAGCACCCTGCCTTATATCGGGCTGTACGGTGCCTGCTCCACTATGGCACTTTCCACCTTGATCGCGGCAATGTCAATGGAGGCGGGCATCACCCGCCAAACCGCCGCTCTGACCTCCTCTCATTTCGGCACCGCAGAGCGGCAGTACCGCTTCCCGTTGGAATACGGCGGTCAGCGCCCCCCATCCGCCCAACACACCGTAACCGCATCGGGAGCGGTGGTGCTTTCCGACCGACCCTCCCCCATTCTTTTAGAAGGCGGTGCCTTTGGTGCCATTGTGGATGCAGGGGTTTCCGATGCCAACAATATGGGCGGTGCCATGGCGCCTGCGGCATTGGGGCTGATCCTTGCCTATTTGAAGGAGACCCAAACCAAGCCACAAGACTACGACATTATTCTCACAGGGGATCTCGGCGCCATCGGTGCCGAAGTGGTGATTGACCTTGCCCAACAGCAGGGGGTGGATCTGCAAAGCCACTATCAGGACTGCGGGCTTCTGATCTATGATCGTGAGAAGCAGGATATGCACGCAGGGGGCAGCGGATGCGGATGCAGTGCGGCGGTCTTGACCGCCTATGTGCTCCCCAAGCTGCGCAAGGGAGAATGGAAGAATGTGCTCTTCCTTTCCACCGGCGCCCTGATGAGCCCCCTTTCCCTGATGCAGGGGGAGTCCATCCCCTCCATTGCACACCTGCTCCATCTGAAAGGAGAAGATCAATGAGTGTTTTTACCGAGTTTTTTCAAGTCTTTATTGTGGGCGGCATTCTTTGCGCGCTGGCGCAGATCTTGATCGATAAGACCAACTGGACCCCTGCGCGGATCGTGGTGCTCTATGTAGTGGGCGGAGTAGTTCTCACCGCTTTGGGGCTCTATGAGCACATTGTGGACTTCGGCAAGGCGGGTGCGACCGTCCCCCTAACAGGTTTCGGTTATTCCCTTGCCAAAGGGGTGGAGCAGGCGGTGGATGCCCGCGGTCTTTTGGGGGCTTTTACCGGCGGTCTGCAAGCCACCGCAGGCGGCATTGCCGCCGCCATCGGGTTCGGTATCTTTTTTGCCCTCTTTGCCAAACCGCGGGATAAATAGAATAATGCCTCTGCAATCTTTGCAGAGGCATTTATTATTTCAGTTTTTTCACCAATGTTTCAAAGACAAATTGAACAGCGGCTTTGCGGTTCGGACTATTTTTACAGCCCCTTCAGTTTTTTCACCAATGTTTCAAAGACAAACTGAACAGCGGCTTTGCGCACCTCTTGCCGCCCAAGCGCGCCGAAACGGCAGGTGGCGGAGAAGAGCTCTTCGCCCACCAAAAAGCCGAAGCAAACGGTGCCCACAGGCTTCTCGGGGGTTCCGCCGCCGGGGCCTGCGATGCCCGAAATGCCCACCGCCACCTGTGCACCGGTACGCTGGGCGGCACCCACCGCCATCTGAATGGCAACAGGCTCGCTGACCACACCGTTTTCGGCAATGGTCTCGCCCCAAACATCCAAAAGCTCCATCTTCAGCACATTGGCATAGGTCACAAAGGAACCGTCGAAGACCTTGGAGGCATCGGGAACATCCACCAGCGTGGCCGCCGCCATCCCGCCGGTGCAGGACTCGGCGAAGGTGATCCGCAGGTCTTTTTCAATTAAAATCGAAACCAACTGTTCTGCAATGGTCATTTACTGCTCCTCCGGAAAATCCACCGTTGCCCAAATGGGGTTATGATCGCTCAAGGTACCGTGGTGGGTCTTGGCTTCCTCCCGCACCACCATATTGGGGGTGATCAAAATATTATCAATGGGGCGAATGGGATCCTTGGTGCTGAAGGTATTCAAGAGCGCTCTTCCCGCACCGCCGTTTAATGCCAGAATGGCAGGCTCGGCAACTCCTGCCACCACATCGGCATAAAGGTTAAAATCCCCTACCGCCACCGCATATTCATCTTTGCTCATCCGTGCGCAAAGCTCTTTGACCTCTTCCACCGCTTCGCCGTTCTTTTGCAAGGTCAGGTGAGTGTTATAGAAGCAAAGGGTCTTGCCCTCCACCTCCAGCTCCAACCGCATATAACTGCGGTTATGATCGGTAGGGCAGATCACCTGATAGGAAACCGTTTCCACTGCGCGGATGGGATATTTGCTGATCACCGCATTGCCGTATTCCCCGCCCTGATGGTCGATATTTTTGCCAAAAGCAAAATAGGGGTACTCTGCCAACCATGCGCAGGTAGAGGTCTGATGAACCCGTTTGCTGCGGGAGCACCCTTCATCCACTTCCTGAAAACCCACAATATCGGGATCCATTTCCTTGATCAGCGCCGCCACATCCTGCAACTGCTTACTGTGCATAAAATTTTTTACATTAAAAGATAAAATTTTCATTTTCTCATGATCCTATTCCGGAATTTTGATCCAAGTATAGATGGGATTATGGTCGCTGATGGTTGGATTTCGATCGGTCTCACAGCCTACTCCCGTTTCATGGTTCCAATAGTATTCCAAACTGCGGGAAACCATAATATTATCAATACTGGAGGTGGGATTGGAGGAATTGAATGTGTAAATAAAGGTTTCATTATCCAATCCACCGTTGAGAACCATAAATTTCTTGACATCCATAAACCGCGGCATCTGCTGCGCCTGCAGGTTAAAGTCGCCCATCAGCACCGCATATTTATCCTTTTCGGCGGCTTGGAACATCTGCTTCACTTCCGCGCCGATGATTAACTTACTGCTATCCAGCGTACCGTGCATATTATAAACGCAAAGAGTGGTGCCGTTCACATCCAGCTCATAACGGGAATAGGAACGGTTATGGTCACCGGCGGCAATGGCAGTAAAATCCACCACCGTTGCCTTTTTGATGGGATAGCGGCTGACAAACGCATTGCCGTATTCTCCCCCTTGATGATCAATGTTTTTCCCGAAATGGTAATAACGATATCCGCACCGCTCGGCAATCTCTTTTACTTGATCGATCCCACCGCTTCGGGTGCAGACTTTATCCACTTCCTGAAATCCAATGATATCGGGATTGGCTTCTTTAATATACTCCACCAGCTTATCCATATTGTTGCTGTTGCTGCCTGCGTGTTTGATGTTATAAGACATCACTTTAATATACCCTTGGGAATAATCGATCCCCTCTTTGGGCAGATCAAAGCCCGCAAAATCCTTGGGCGTCTCTTCCTTGGATTCCTCTTCCTTGGATTCCTCTTCCTTGGACTCCTCCTTGGGTTCCTCTTCCTTGGGCTCCTCCGGTTGTTGGTCGGTGGGCTCTTCTTGCTTTTCTTCGGAAGGCTCTTCCTTCACAGGCGACTTTTCCTGCTCCTCTTCGGCAGGTTTTTTATCTTCTTCGGAATTGTTTTCCACTTTTGGGGTCTCCTCATTGGAATCGGTTTCTTCCCGATCGGTCTCACCGGAAATCACAGAATCGGCAACGCCAAACTCTTCCTGCGCTTTCCCGCAGCCCGATACCATAGCCAATATCAGGGATAGAATGAGCAAAATGCTCCACACAGTTTTTTTCATAGCACATTCTCCTCTGCTTTTAATACTTTTATTATAAAAAAAAAATAAAGATTGTCAACCCTGTAAAACTGTGTTAAGATGAGAAAAAACAACAAAGGAGAGGTCACTGATGAACATTGCCGTCATTACCGGCGCCAGCAGCGGAATGGGCAGAGAATTTGCCCGCCAATTAACCCAAAAAGAATCTTTTGATGAAGTATGGATCATTGCCCGCCGCGCCTCGCGCTTGGAAGAATTAAAAAAGGAACTGAACTGCCCCACGCGGATCTTGGCATTGGATCTCACCAAAAATGAATGTTTGGAGACTTATGACGCGCTGCTGGAAGAGCACAAGCCCACCGTTTCCATCCTCATTAACTGCAGCGGCTTCGGAAAATTCGGTCGCTACGATCAGATCCCCCTGCAGGATTGCTTGGATATGATCGACTTGAACTGTAAATCCTTGGTGGCGATGACCCAACTGACCCTTCCCTATCTTCAAAAGGGGAGCCGCATTCTGCAGGTAGACTCTCTTTCCGCCTTTCAGCCGGTGCCCTACCTCAATGTGTATGCCGCCACCAAAGGGTTTGTGCTCCGCTATTCCCAAGCCTTGGGCGCAGAGCTGAAGGAGCGGGGCATCCAAGTGATGGCCTTCTGCCCCGGTTGGGTGCGCACCGAGTTCTTTGATCACGCCGAAACCACCAGCGATACGGCGGTAACCTATTTCAATAAGACCTTTACCGCCGAAGAAGCGGTGAAGGCAGGACTTCGGGATCTTGCCAAGGGCAAGACCGTCAGCGTTCCCTCTTGGCAGAATAAACTGCAGACCTTATTGGTAAAATTTGCCCCCACTCGCTTTGTGATGTGGGTCTGGCTGAAACAACAGAAACACTAAAAAAGAGACCTGGACAAACAGTTCAGGTCTCTTCCGTTTCTACACGGTGTGTTCCTTTTTCGACGGTCTTTCAATCCAGCTTGAAGATCCTTTTGATCTCGGGATGGATGACCTCGGGGGGATTTTCCAAAAGCTCAGGGTTCTTAAAATAGCCCTGCATTTTATGGAACGCCATGGCAAAATAACTGCCGCTGGCGATCCGCTCATCCATCACTATGCCCAAGGGCATACACTTTTGAGCAATCACCTGATCCCCCTTGCTCTTCACCACTTCCTTGGTATTGCCGATGGCAACACCCACCGAGGTGGTGCCGAACTCATACACATGGTGATAAATGGCACCGGTGCGGATGCTGGCAAGGTCGGTGATCAGCAAAGATGCGTGGAAGGGGCTCATATCGATGATGGCCTTGGGAAGCATACCGTGCTTATCCATCCACTTAAACAGCTTTACTCCAACCCTCAGCAGACCGGGGATGGAAAGAAGGATCTTGATGATCTTTTCGGTTCCGTTATCCGGCTCTTCCTGACGGTTGGCATCAATATAGGCAGTCAGCTTCCGCTGAACATCAAAGACTGTATCGGTGGGCTCAAAATAGATCTTACTCATAGTGCCGCCGTTTTCCATCGAGCCCTTCAGCACCACCATTCCCACCGCCAATTCATTGCGGGAGTAGATCTTACTGTTGACCACAAAGCGGTTCAGCTCGGGAAACTCTGCAACCACCCGCAGATAGGCCGCCAAAAAGACCGCCAAGCGCGAGATCTTCATTCCCTCGTCCCGCTTTTTATGCACATATTGAACCATCGGTTCCAGGGGAATATCCAAAGAGATCATATTCATGGAGTCCACCCGTTTATTCATAATATGGGCAGCCACCAGATACATGGGCTCCACGTCTTTTAAGGGAACGCGAATACCGTCTTTTCTTTTCATAAAAAATCCTCCAAATAATGCAACTACATTCTAATTCTACACGAAAACGGCTGCTTTTGCAACAAATTTCGACATTTTTAATCTCCTCTTAAGAAAAAGAAGCGGGTTTTTCTTGATTTTTACAGGCGGTACTGCTACAATGTTTCAAAGTGAGGTTGAATAATGGAACAATTACGAAAAAATATGTTGCCGATCATTGCGGCATTTATCTGGGGCACCGCCTTTGTTGCCCAAAGTGCAGGCGCAGAATTTCTGCCGCCCTTTGCCTTTAATACCGTGCGATCCATGATCGCGGTGGCAACGTTGCTTGCGGTCATTTGGGTCTTTTCCAAGATCCGCAAGACCCCGTTTCTGCCCCCCAAGGAGCAGCGAAAGGATCTTCTGCTGGGCGGCATCTGCTGCGGTGCGGTGCTTACGGTGGCCTCCGGTCTTCAGCAGGCAGGTCTTGCCGAGACCGATCCGGGCAAAGCAGGTTTTATTACTGCGCTCTACATTGTATTGGTCCCCATCGCGGGGATATTCTTAAAAAAGAAAGCCCCTCTCACCGTTTGGGCGGCGGTAGTGCTGGCGGTGGCAGGTCTTTATTTCCTTTGCGTGAAGGAAAGCTTCACTATTGAGTTTTCCGACTTTTTGGTCTTTCTTTGCGCCATTGCCTTTACCGCCCATATTTTGGTGATCGATCATTTCACCGAGAAGGTGGACGGTATGCGGCTGTCTTGTATGCAGTTTGCGGTGGTGGCGGTGCTTTCCGCGGTGGTCTCCCTTTGCACCGAGACCCCCGATTGGTCTTACCTGCCCCAATGCACCGTTCCCCTGCTCTATACGGGAATGCTTTCCAGCGGAATTGCCTATACCCTGCAGATCATTGCCCAGCGGGGTGCCAACCCCACCGTGGTCTCCATCCTGATGAGCTTGGAATCGGTATTTGCGGTTTTGGCAGGTCTGCTTTTCGGCGATACCATGGACGGCAGAGAGTGGCTGGGCTGCGGTCTGATGCTCTTTGCGGTAGTCTTCGCTCAGTTACCTTCCCGCCGCAAGACCCCTGCTCTTGACAAATCGGCGAATTAGGTGTAAAATTACACTGGAATACTTTCCATGGTAATAAAACACTA
>JAZQET010000070.1:0-3276 GCA_045539135.1 Eubacteriales bacterium
GAGGTGATCTGTTTGACCCGCGATTCTTTTATTGCTCTTTGCAACCGCAAGGAGAAATTGGTTCGAAATGAGCTTGGCTACAGCCAAGAAAAAATGAGCGCTCTTTTAGGTCTTTCCAAGAAAACCTTGGTGGAGATCGAAAAATGGCGCGCCTCTTTGGGCTGGCAAGGGGCGGTGACCCTTTGCACCCTCTTTCAAAACACACGGGAGATCACATTGACCTTCGGGAGTGATGTTCCCGCCTTATTGCGTGCTTTGACCGAGGATGCGGCATACCTTCCGCCCTTTGAGTCCCCCTATTCCAAATGGGTGCAGGTGCTGGAAAAAGACGGTCGCTCCATCGAGCAGAATACCGCCACCCAGCTCTACCGCCTGAGGGAAAACGGGGAAACGGTGGCATCCTCCTTTGAATTGGCGGAACTGCGAAAGCGGGTGAATCTATGAATTGGGTTCAATTATTGTTTTCCGACCCCCTTGCCCTGAAAAAGCAGCTCCACCGTGCCCATAAAGCCACCGGCAAAGCGGAACCGCTGGTGCTGATGGATATGATCGGGTGCGCCGTCAAATACGGAGCAAGCCCCTCGGATTACACTTTATTCGGGATGTATGAAATGAATGGGGAGCAGCGGGAAAAGGTGTTGACCACCCAAAAGAACGCCGCTTATATCCATACCCTCAACCGCAAAGAATACCGCCACTTTTTCACCCATAAAACGGAGTTTTTAACCCTTTTTGCCGAAGAGATCGGCAGAGAATATCTGGACTTAAATCAAGCCACCTCCGATGAATTTTTAGCCTTCGCCCGCCGCCATCCCATTGTGATGGTCAAGCCCGAGGGCGGCAATCTGGGTGAGAACATTGAAAAGCTGAATACCGATGACCACGATAGCTGTGTCACCCTGTATAATACCTTAAAAACAGGCAACCAAACCCTCATTGAAGAGGTGCTGGAGCAGCACCCCGCCCTGAATGAACTGTATCCCCATGCGGTCAATACCGTGCGGGCGGTCACCATGCTGGACGAGGAAGGTCAGCCCCACCTGCTTTTTGCCGCCCTGCGGGTCGGCTCCGGCGGGCTAGCGGTGGATAATTTGAAGGCAGGCGGCTTGGTGGTTCCCATCTCCTTGGAAAAAGGAACCCTCACCGAGTTTGCGGTCAACCGCAAAGGCGAGGTCTTCCCCGCCCATCCCGATACCGAAGTTTCCTTCGGCGGTGTTTCCGTCCCCCTGTGGGAGGAATGCTGTACCTTGGCATTAAAGGCCGCCGTTAAGGTGCCCGGCATCCGCTTGGCGGGCTGGGATATTGCGGTCACGCCGGAACGGCCTGTTTTGGTGGAAGGCAACTGCTTCCCCGAACATGAACTTTATCAACTTGCACCCAAAGCGCCGGAAGAGCGCGGCTTTTTGCCTGTTTTCGACCGAGTGGTGCCTTACAGTACATTAAGAAAATAATATAAAAGAGGAAAAAACAATGCTGGACATTAAATTTATCAAAGAAAACCCCGAAGCGGTCAAAGAAAACATCCGCAGAAAGTTCAAAGACGCCAAGCTCCCCTTGGTGGACGAAGCCATTGCGCTCTACGATGAGAAGCTGGCCTCCAATAAGCGCGCCGATGAGCTGCGCGGCAACCGTAACCGTTTGAGCAAGCAGATCGGTATGCTGATGGGTCAAGGCAAGCGGGAAGAAGCCGAAGAGATCAAAGCGCAGGTAAGCGCGCAGGCAAAAGAACTTGCCGAGCTGGAGCAAAAAGAAGCCGATCTGCAGGTAAAGCTCAACGAAGTGATGATGAAGATCCCCCAAATGGTGGACGAGAGCGTTCCCGTGGGTAAAAACGACGAAGAGAATGTGGAAGTAGAGCAGTTCGGCGCTCAAACCGAAGTAGACTTCGAGATCCCCTACCATACCGATATTATGGCGCATTTTGCCGGCATTGATAAGGAAGCGGCAGGCAGAGTGGCAGGCGAAGGCTTCTATTACCTGATGGGCGATATTGCCCGTCTGCACAGTGCCGTGCTTTCCTATGCCCGTGACTTTATGATCAATAAGGGCTTCACCTATTGCGTGCCTCCCTTTATGATCCGCAGTAAGGTCGTGACCGGCGTTATGAGCTTCGAAGAGATGGACGCTATGATGTATAAGATCGAGGGCGAAGACCTATACCTGATCGGTACCAGCGAGCACTCCATGATCGGTAAGTTTATCGACACCATCACCCCCGAATCCGCCCTGCCCCTGACCCTCACCAGCTATTCCCCCTGCTTCCGTAAGGAAAAAGGTGCCCACGGTATCGAGGAGCGCGGTATCTACCGTATCCATCAGTTTGAAAAGCAGGAAATGATCGTCATCTGCAAGCCCGAAGAGAGTATGGATTGGTTCCATAAGATGTGGAGCTATTCCGTGGAGCTGTTCCGCTCCTTGGATATCCCCGTGCGCACTTTGGAGTGCTGCACCGGTGACTTGGCAGACCTGAAGGTAAAATCCTATGATGTGGAGGCTTGGTCTCCCAAGCAGAAGAAATACTTTGAGGTTTGCTCCTGCTCCAATCTGGGCGATGCACAGGCCCGTCGGTTGGGCATCCGCGTGAAGGGTGAAGACGGTAAAAAGTATCTGGCTCATACCCTCAATAACACCGTGGTTGCTCCTCCCCGTATGCTGATCGCATTCTTGGAGAACAATCTGGAGTTCGACGGCGAGAAGTATTCCGTGCGCATCCCCGAGGCATTGAGACCTTATATGGGCGGCCAGGAAAAGATCATCGAGAAGTAAAGGCTGTCGAAAAAGGATCACACCGCAAAAAAAGAAAAAGGTTCCCGAAGAAATTCGGGAACCTTTTTCTTATAATCCGATATAACCCCAAATAATGCCGAGGACGGCGGAGATGCAGATGATCAGGATGGGGTGTTTCTTTTTGAAGGCCAAAACCGCGCCGATGGCGAAGATCACCAGCGACACATAGAAGGAAAGATCCGAGAAGATGGCAAGGCTCCAACCGGCAGGTGCCAACGCCGCTTGGGCGATGGTCAGCACCGCCGCCGCAATCAAGCCTACTGCCGCAGGCTTCAGCCCGCTCATACATCCCTTTACATAGCGGTTGGTCTTAAACTTCTCATAGACCTGCGCCACCAGCAGGATCACAATGAAGGAGGGCATCACCGTACCCAATGTGGCGCAAAAAGAACCGAAGATACTGCCCCACACTCCATAGGCACCGCCCACGGTAGAGCCCACATAGGTCGCCATATTGATGGCAAAGGGACCGGGGGTACTTTCGCTGAC
>JAZQET010000071.1:0-3288 GCA_045539135.1 Eubacteriales bacterium
ATATAAGAAGACGCAGAAAGAACCAACGGGCCCGAAATCCCCATATGTGTAAATAACATTTCACCAAAATCGCTGTAAAGTTTTTTGCCTTTACAGTTAAAAACCGTTAATTGAACATTTTTGAGGGAAAGACCTGCCATTTCGCAGCATTTATTTCCCGATTCCGTCAGCGAAACCAATGCAGGAACAGGCTTTTTCACCTTATGCCCCATCGCAGAAGCAAAGCGATAACCGTCTCCGGTAGAGCCGGTCAGCGGATAAGAGCATCCGCCGGTAGCAACAATGATGCGGTCGCAAGAATAAGAACCGTTTTCTCCGATCAGGCAAAAAGGATTCATCTCGATCTTAAGAATTCTGTCGGTAACAATCTGAACATCAACCTGCGCCAAAGCGTGCAAGAAGGCGTTGCGCACATCTGCCGCGCGATCGGAAACAGGAAACACACGGTTTCCGCGCTCGATCTTCAGCGGAACGCCCCATTCTTCAAAGAAAGCATAGGCATCATAGGCATTAAAGGCAGAAAAAGAGGAATAAAGAAATTTAGGGTTACGAACCACCTGACCGATCAATTCTTCTTCCGAAGAAAAGTTGGTCACATTACAGCGCCCCTTCCCCGTTATCAGCAATTTTTTGCCCAATATTCGATTTTGCTCAATCAGTGTGACCTGTGCACCGCTTTTGGCCGCCCAAAAAGCCGCCATCATTCCGGCAGGTCCACCACCTATCACGGCAATTTTTCTCAATTTATCATTTCCTTAAAATTAATTATACGAATGATTTTATTTTAATATTATATAAGATAAAAAGCAAGAAAAAGTTGAAAATATTAAGAAAAACGCATATAATATTTCTTGTTAATTCATTATTTGGAGGGAAAAACATTGTTGCCTTGGATCATTTTGCTTGTTTTAGATATTGTGATCATCGCTTTATTGATCATGCTTTGTATTATTTCCCTTCGCAGAAAGCCAAACGATATTCGAACAAGAGAATTGGACCCCCACTCCCAAATGCAACGACTAAAAGAAGCCATTTTAGAAGGTCAATCCTTTTTTCGGGAGCACCGGGGAGAATCTTTGACCATCCAAGTCAACGGCATTGAACTTGCCGCCCGCCGCTTTCCACAAGAGCTACCCAAAGGGCGAATCTTTTTGTTTCACGGTTATCGTTCTATTGCCGAAAACGATTTCGGTGCAGTAATGAATTTTTATTATGACTTGGGTTATGAATTGGTTTTGGTCGATCAGCGCGCTTGCGGCAAAAGCGGCGGTCTTTGGATCGGATTTGGTGTTTTAGAGCGTCACGATTGCAAGGCTTGGATCGAATACCTTAACCAAGAATTTGGTGTTCTGCCCACCTTTTTAAGCGGCGTATCTATGGGTTGCGCCACCGTTTTGATGGCAACCGGACTGAATTTGCCGTCAAACGTATACGGAATCATTGCCGATTGCGGTTTTACCTCCCCGAAAGAGATCATCACCTATGTGATGAAACGCAAGATCCATCTTCCCATTCAATTTCTTATGCCTGCCCTCAGTTTATTTTCCAAAATATTTGCAGGCTACTATTTTGGCGAATACTCCACCATCGATGCAATGAAAACAAATAGAATCCCGATTGTGTTCATTCACGGAAAAAACGATCATTTTGTGCCCAGCGAGATGACGATTCGCAATTATGAGGCTTGCATTGCCGAAAAGAAGCTTCTTCTTGTTGACGGTGCAGGCCACGGAACCTCTTTTCTACAAGATAAAGAAACCATCGAGAAGGAAATCCGCATCTTTCTGAAAAAATACACCCCGCACGGCGATTGAAAGTCATAACACCCCGCCCTTTTGCATAGAGTATAGCAAGAAAGGGCGGGGTTTTATTTGTATTACGAATGCGATGAACGGGCAAAAGAGCTTGGTCGGTATATTCTTCAAAACAAAGCCACAGTACGACAGGCCGCCGCGGTATATAAGATCTCAAAATCAACTGTACATAAAGATGTCAGCCAGCGTCTGCAAAACCTTGATTATGAGTTATTCTTAAAAGTAAAAGCGGTTTTGGAAACCAATCTAAAAGAACGGCATATTCGCGGCGGTATCGCCACGCGTAAAAAATATGAGCAACTTAAAGCAAAACAATAAAAATGCCGATTGAGGCTTAATTTTGGGGCAATAACGCAATAACGGTAAACACCGAAGTGTTTACCGTTATTTTTTATTCATTTTCAATCAACTGACGCAAAATATCTTTTGCCAAACGAAGCTGTATCTGATGCTTTTCGGAATCCTCCAATGATGTGCCATTAACTTTACGAATCGCCAAATAATAGACAGTATCGTCATCTTTAAAAAACTCAAATTCTTCAAGGACGCCTGAGGCGCTCAACAGATAGCGATCTCCCTCTACATAGGCGCTCTCCCCCGCAAACTCTGTTAGATCCATTAATACGCCGTTTTGATGGAGCGTACTATAGGTTTCTTCGGTCAGCATATAGAGTACCGCATTTCCGGAGTTCACCTGAACCAACATCGCAGATAGATCCTTGCCGTTGATTGCATTATGGTTAGAGGTTGCCAAAACCAAGGCGGTGGTCTCGCCATCACCGTTAACATCTTCGGTCATTTCACCCAACCAGGCCTCCAAATCCAAAGATTGCCACGGCAACTGTTCATCCTCTCTTGCAAAAAGAAGATATAAATCCGGATTTTCTTTATTTTGACAGCTGCGCACAGCAACCAAGGTGGCGCAAATCAAAAAAACTGCTACCAAGGCATGCCATTTGTGATAATACCAAAAATTTTTGATTTTTCCAATCAACTGCTCTTTATTCATCCAATGCTCCAAATTGATTTTTTTCTATTTTATCACGCCATCTGAAACTTTTCAAGACCATCTAAAAACTTTATATTTTTGTTTCATTGTTTTTGAGCAAAAAATAATCCTGCAAATCAATTGATTTGCAGGATTAACTATGATTTCTTGATTTTTAGTCCAACGGCTTCATTGTGGGGATTTAGGCGGGATATATCTTATCCCCTTATTTATCCTGCCTTTTTCTGAATTTGTTAATCCAAAGTGGTTTCATCGCAGAAAATAACCTATCATAATATGGCCTAACTTCATCCGATTTGTCGTAAAATTCGTCGTAAAAATACAAAGGTGTTTGCATTGTTGAACAAAGAAATACATATCCCCTAAACTATATAATTACTATTTCTTCATTTGTCGCAAGAATAGCAGCACCGCTAACACGAGCAGAATAGCGGCATATCCGAGCACCCACCAAAGATGAGGGAA
>JAZQET010000072.1:0-6889 GCA_045539135.1 Eubacteriales bacterium
TATCAGGTCTTGTCTTCCTAAGACCGCTTGGCCTCCGACTTGGTCACGAGAGGAAGGTCTACCACCGCGCTGAACATGGCCAAGAATGGTAGCGCGGGTAACGATACCGGTGGTGTCCTGAATATACTGCGAAAGATATTCCGCATTACCAACGCCTTCGGCAACCATCACAATAAAGTTCGACTTGCCAAGTGCACGGCCTGCTTCGATACGCTTCACAACATCCATCGAAGTTGCCTCCACTTCGGGTACCAAAACGGCAACTGCACCGGTAGCGATTCCGGCATGGAGTGCAATGTGGCCTGCGTGTCTACCCATAACCTCCACCACAGAGCAACGCTCATGAGAACGCATGGTATCGCGAATACGGTCTACCATATCCACAACACAGTTGACACAAGTATCAAATCCGATGGTATAATCGGTAGAGCTGATGTCATTATCGATGGTACCGGGCACGGTCACGCAAGGAATGCCTCTTGCAGAAAGGTCCCCTGCACCACGGTAAGAACCGTCGCCACCGATCACAACCAAGCCTTCAATACCAAACTTTTTACAGTTATCAATGGCTTTTTGCATACCGGGCTCGGTGCAAAATTCTTTACTGCGTGCAGTAAACAGCATTGTGCCGCCATCTTGAAGAATATTAGAAACAGAACGCATATCCATTTCGAAAATATCTCCGGCGATCAAACCCGCATATCCTCTGCGAATACCCATAACGGCGATTCCTTTGGACAAAGCGGCACGGACTACTGCGCGAATCGCAGCATTCATACCGGGTGCGTCACCACCGCTGGTCAAAACGCCGATCTTTTTAACTTTAGATTCCATAATATAACCTCTTTTCAAAATGTCAGGAAAAATTATACACCATTCCTTCTTAAAAATCAATGCTATTTTATTACAATTTCTGCCTCGCTCAAAATACCCTTCAGTTGCCGCAAAAGATCATTGTGGATATCCACGCCAAAATGATTTAACGTCGAAAAACTTTTTTGAGTATCGGTAAAATATAAAATACACTCATTGACACCGGGATACCGTTTCAGCAATTCCAAAACTTCTTGGGTAACAGAAGCTTCCCGAGACGGTAATTTTAGATAAAGACGCTGCATTTTTTCCTGTAGTTCTTTTTCTGTGGGGTGGCGCATCTCATCCACCAACAGTTTTGTCCCCCGCACTTCATCTTGCTGAACCTTACCACGCAGAAACACCATTGCATTTTTTGCGATCGTGGTGCGGATGCGACCGTAAATATTTGGAAAGATTACACCCTCCATAGACCCTGAAATATCCGAAATCGAAAGATAACCCATCTCTCGACCGGTCTTGGTTTTCACAGTCTTATAAGAGTCGATCTGCGCAAAACACCAAACCTCTTTTCCATCTTCCGTATCTTCAGACAAAACGTTGGCAATATGGGCAATGTCCTTACGTGCATAGATGTGACGGTAAGGTTCAAAGGGATTATCCGTTAAATGAAGCCCCAGCATCTCCTTTTCAAAAGCCATTTTGACCGATTTTTCAAACTCAGGTTGCTTTTCCTTAAAGAATCGACTGCCGACATCGACAGGTTCCGGCAGCATAGAAAACAACCCGATCTGCCCTTCAATTTGGTTTTTCTTTTCATAGGAAATACTTTCCATCAACTGTTCATGGATCATAGAAAGATGACGGCGGCTATATTGAAAGCAATCAAAAACACCTGCTTTGATCATACTGTCCACAGCGCGTGTATTGATATCACTTCCCGCCATACGGCTGCAGAAATCGGCAAAATCCTTAAACTCGCCGTTTCTGCTTCGCTCTGCCACAATGTCGTCCACCATTTTGGCGCCCACATTTTTAATAGCAAGCAAGCCATAAATAATCCCATTCTCTGTTGCTTCAAAACGAGAAAAACTCTTATTGATATGGGGAGCCATTACCTTAATACCCAAACGGCGGCACTCTTCAATATATTCCGCTGTTTTATCGGTAGAACCGATCACGCTGGTCATCAAAGCCGCCAAATAAGCGGTTTGATAATGGGTCTTCAAATAGGCTGTTTGATAGGCAACCTTTGCATAGCAAGTAGCATGGGATTTATTGAATGCATATTTAGCGAAATCGATCATCTGATCATAGATGCGATTGGCAATTTCTTTCGATACCCCTCGGCGCACCGCACCGTCTACAAGAACATTGCCCTTCTCATCCACCGATCCGTTCAAAAAGACCTCCCGCTCGGCTTCCATTACATCCGCCTTCTTCTTGCTCATAGCGCGACGCAAAAGATCGGCGCGAGCATAAGAATAACCTGCCAAAGAGCGAACGATCTGCATAACCTGCTCCTGATAAACGATGCAGCCATAGGTTACTTTCAGGATCGGCTGCAATTCCGGTGTGAGATACTTCACTTTTTCAGGATGATTCTTATTATCAATATAGGTAGGAATGGAATCCATCGGACCGGGGCGATAGAGAGAGATCACCGCAATAATATCTTCAAATTCCGTGGGCTTCAGGCGGGTCAGCACCTGACGCATTCCTGCGCTTTCCATCTGAAAAATTCCCATCGTGTTGCCGCTTGCCAACGTTTTGAAGGTAGCGGGATCATCCAAGGGAATTCGATCAACGGAAAACTGCGGATCTGTTTGACGGATCAATTTTTCCGTGTCGCGAATGATGGTCAGATTTCGAAGACCTAAAAAATCCATCTTCAAAAGACCCAGTTCTTCCAAAGTTGTCATGGTGAACTGCGTCACATAAGAACTTCCGTTCAGCGAAATGGGCACAAAATTACTCACCTCATGCTCGGTGATCACCACACCTGCCGCATGGGTAGAATTATGCCGCGGAAAACCCTCTAACTTCAGCGACTGCTGAAGCAACCGCCGAATGGTTTGATTGGTCTCAAATAATTCTTTCAAGGCGGGTACATCATTAATGGCATCTTGCAAGGTGATCCCAAGCCGAAACGGAATCATCTTTGCAACGGCATCCACCTCACCGTAAGGAAGCCCCATAGCGCGCCCCACATCGCGCACCACTTGCTTGGCCGCCATTGTACCAAAGGTCACAATTTGCGCCACATTATTGGCACCGTATTTTTCAATCACATAGTCAATGACCAAGCCGCGCTTCTCATAGCAAAAGTCGATATCAATATCCGGCATGGTAACCCGTTCCGGATTCAAAAACCGTTCAAACAGAAGATCATATGCAATGGGGTCGATATCGGTAATTCCCAAGCAATAGGACACCAAAGACCCTGCGGCACTGCCTCTGCCGGGACCGACAGGAATATCATTATTCTTTGCATAGGAAATAAAATCGCTAACAATGAGGAAATAATCCACATAGCCCATACTGCGAATAGTATCTAATTCATAGTCCAAACGTTCCTGCAAGGCAGGGGTAATCGCATTATAACGAGCGCGCATTCCGCCTTCGCACAGTTCCTTCAAATAAGAAAAGCTATCGGTTGCTTCCAAAGGAAGCTGAAACTTAGGCAGGTGGAATTGACCAAACTCAAAATCATAATTACAGGCATCTGCAATCTTCCGAGTATTGACAACAGCATCGGGATAGGAGGCAAAAAGTACCGCCATCTCCTCCCCGCTCTTTAAATAGAATTCATCGGTATCAAAGCCGGGGGCATCCTCATCCTCCAAGGTTTTATTCATTTGAATGCACATTAAAACCTTTTGAGAATAGGCATCCTCTTTTTCTACATAATGGGCATCGTTGGTAGCGACAACAGGAATTCCCGTTTCCTCATGAATACGCATCAAGCCCGCCAAAACCACTGCATCTTCCTTATAGCCGTGGTTTTGCAATTCCAAGTAATAGTCTTCACCAAAAATCGAACGATATTTTAAAGCCTCAAGCTTTGCGCCATTATAATCTTCTTGCAAAAGCTTTTGTTGCACAGAGCCACCCAAACACCCTGAAAGACAAATCAATCCTTCATGATAGCGCTCCAATAATTCAAAGTCCGCCCGCGGCTTAAAATAAAAGCCTTCGGTAAAACCTTTTGATACGATTTTTAAAAGATTATGATAGCCAATTTGGTTTTTAACCAATAAAATCAGATGGGAATATTTTCCGTCTGCATCATATTGCTTGTCCGTACGATTGCGAGGTGCCATATAAATCTCGCATCCGATAACAGGCTTGATTCCTGCTTTTTTACATTCTTTGTAGAAATCAACCACACCGTACATCACACCGTGATCGGTAATCGCAAGTGCAGTCTGCCCTAATTCCTTTGCTTTTGCCACCACATCCCGAATACGGCAAGCGCCATCTAAAAGGCTATATTCTGTATGAAGATGAAGATGAACAAAATCAGTCATAACATTCTTCCTTCAATGTTTTTGCAAAATCAACAATCTTATTCAACTTGCGGCTAAGACTCGGCTTACTGAGTTTTCCGCCGCAAAGGGTCATCAATTCATTCAAATTCTTTGTGGGGTTTTCTTTTCTCAAAACCGCAACATATAAAAGATCTTCCGGCAAAGCGGAAAGCCCTTTTGCTTTTTCGATGCTTTCAATGGCTCGTACCTGCTCTACCGCTTTATTCATAGCTTTTTCCATATTATAGGCAGCGCAGTTGTCCATACGGTTATTATTATTGTTGGTTTCTTTTTCAATCTTCACATTCATCAATTCAAACGCAGAAGATCGCGCACCTAAAAGATACAGTAAGTCATAGATCTGCTGACTATCCTTTAGATAGACAACATAATTGGAACGCCGCACCAGCGTTTTGCTGGATATTCCATAGCTGTTCATCACCTCAAGGGTGGATTTTGCCAACCCATAATAAGGCGTTACCAATTCAAAATGATAACTGCTCAAGGGATCGCTCAAATAACCGCCGCTTAAAACTGCACCGCGCAGAAATGCATTGAACCGCTCTTTCGTATGCAACAAATGCTCTTTCACATCCAAAGAAAGACGACCGTTTTCATACATTCTTAAAGCGCGGTATAACCGTTCCAAATTCTCACCTTCCAAGAAGGCACAATAAGCATTAGCGGTTTCTTTCATCTCAAAAAAGCCGCCCAGTAACCCTGAATAAAGGTTCTGCAAACGATTGATCACAAACACATTTTCCGTGGTGATCTTAAGTTGATCCGCTTCCACTGCCTGACCAAACAGCACCAAACCGTAAAGCTCGGCCAAGCGTACAGATGCCTCTTTTTCTTCAATTTTACAAAGTTCTTCTTTTACATCCGAACAAAAAGACATCTGTCTCACCTCACAACTTCTTATTCTTCACCCAAGGAGCGAATTTCACACTCTAATTGCACACCAAATTGATCAAAAACCTTTTGCTGTACATCGCGGATTACCTGACGCACCTGCGCGCCTGTTGCTTTACCGCGGTTGATCACAAATCCCGCATGCTTTTCACTGACCTGTGCATCCCCGATCCGATACCCCTTTAATCCGGCATCTTCAATCAGTTTACCTGCAAAATATCCTTCGGGACGCTTAAAGGTACTACCGCCGCTTGCAAATTCCAAGGGTTGTTTATCTTTACGCCGCTGTTGGAGATCACGAATGGTTTCATTGATCAATTGGGGTTCCCCTTTTTTCAACTGCAGGCGACTGCGCACGATCAAATACTCGGGATGCTCCATAAAAAAACTTTTACGGTAGCCAAAATGATGATCTTCCCCGCTTAAAGTGCAAAGATTGCCGTTTTCATCCAAATAATCCGTACTGCAAACGATTTGGTCCATAGTACCGCCGTAAGCACCTGCATTCATAAATACAGCGCCACCCATACTGCCGGGGATCCCATGGGCAAATTCTAAGCCGGTAAAGCCTCTTTTAGCCGCAAAGGAAGAAGCCTTTACAGTTCGAACACCTGCCCCAACCGTCAATATGCCTTCTTCATTCAATTCTAATTCTGCCAAACGATCGGTTTTTAAGATAATTTCACGACATCCGCGATCTTGGCCCAAGATATTAGAGCCATTTCCGAGAAAAACCAACTGCTTTTCTGCTTTTTTTAGATAGCGAAGGATCGCAGAGCACTGCTCAACCGTTTCGGGATATACCACAAGATCGGCAGGCCCTCCCACCTTAAAGGTAGTCAGTTCTGCCAACGTGCAGTCCTTACGGAATTCAATATGAAGTTCGTTCAAAAAATGTTCAAACGCTTGCATACATACCTCTGATTAAAAATCAAATAAACTCATTTGCGCACTAACGGGAATATTTCCGAAAACGCCCTCGCGGTTCAGCAATTCTGTTACCGTGGTGGAGATACCGGCACGAACACGGAACTCTTCTTGAGACAAAAAGTCTCCTTCATCCCGTGCCTTCACAATATTATAGGCCGCATTTTCACCAACGCCGCTCAACACACTAAAGGGCATCCGAATGGCACCGTCTTCAATGGTAAATCGGGTTGCCTGCGATTTATAAAGATCCACGGGAAGGAACTTTACACCTCTCGCCATTGCTTCAATAACAACCTGATAAGTATTGATGGTTTCATCGTCTTTGGCAGTTTTGGCTTTCCCCATATTCTCCAAATTACGGATAACACCTTTCAAGTGGTCGGCGCCCTTTGCCACATCCACAGCATCAAATCCTTCGGGACGAACGGTAAAGGTAGCACAATAAAACTCCACGGGATAATGGATCTTATAGTAACCAAGACGCATGGCACCCATAACATAAGCCGCCGCGTGGGCTTTCGGGAACATATACTTGATTTTCAAGCAACTGTCCAAATACCAATCGGGCAGATTATGGGTCTTCATTGCTTCGATCATCTCGTCGGTCAGTTGCTTCTTTGCCTTACCCTTACGAACGATCTCCATGATCTTAAATGCCATACCGGGCTCCAAGCCCTGATGGATCAAATAAACCATAATGTTAT
>JAZQET010000073.1:0-5727 GCA_045539135.1 Eubacteriales bacterium
ATCCTTTGCTTGGATGCACGGATGAGCGGCATTGGGAGCGGCTCCTGCGGACCTCAGCTTGCAGAAGAATACCAAGTAAATGAGGATGAATTCTCCTTTGATTGGTCGGTACAATTTCTAAAATGATTAAAGCCCTCTTGCCGAAAAGCGGCAGGAGGGCTTTTACTATCCGAATCGGTCTCGCAAGGTGGATAGAATCTTTTTTTCTAAGCGGGAAACGGCTACTTGGGAAAGACCTAACTCTTTAGCAATTTTGTCTTGGGTCATTTCTTTAAAGTAACGCATCACGATCAGTTTTCGTTCGGTAGGGGGGAGAAAATTCAGCATCTCGGCAGTCAGCACGCGATTGAGCGCATCTTCTTCCGGAGACTCTACGTTGGGTGTGACACCCCCCTCTTCAGGAGGAAGATCCAAAGAAACAGTCGGCTGAGTGGCTTCGGTGGCCGTTAAGATATCTTCGGGTGAAAGACCGGTAAAATCGGCGATTTCCGATAATTTTGGTTCCCGCCCCAACGTTTGCGTTAATTCTCGGCAGGCGCGGTCAATTCGCAGTTTATCTTCTTTATACCGTCGAGAGATCTTGATACTGCCGTTGTCCCGAAGATAGGTTTTGATCTCACCGATGATTTTGGATACAGCATAGGTGGAAAACTGCACCTGCTTGCTTTCATCAAAATCACGAACCGCTTTAATAAGACCGATGGAACCGATCTGCATCAGATCTTCATCATCTACTCCAAATCCCCGATAGCGTTTGATCACCATACGCACAAGACCGATGTTTTCTTCCACGCGGCGATGGGTCAAAAGCGGCATTTTATTCCTTGGCTTTTATGTATTTGGTGAAGGTGACCGTTGTTCCAATCCCCGCTTTGGAAGTCACTCGAACCTTGTCCATAAAGGTCTCCATAATGGTAAAACCCATTCCGCTGCGTTCTTCGGTATTACCGGTGGTGAAGAGCGGTTCCATGGCTTGCTCCACATCCTCGATGCCGCGTCCCTTATCCTTGATAGAAAGAACCAGCTTTCCGTTTTCATAGAGGCGTCCTGCAATGGTGATGCCGCCCAAGGCATCACCATAACCGTGCACAATGCAGTTGGTGACTGCTTCGCTTACGGCGGTTTTGATCTCACTGATCTCCTCTACCGTGGGATCTAATTGGGCAACAAAGGCCGCAATCGCCACCCGTGCAAAGCCCTCGTTTGCCGAGCGGGATGGGAAGGTCATTCGAATGGTATTGATGGCTTTCATGATTATTCCTCCTTTACTTTTACATATCTTGAGATCTGCGCCATATCAAAGACTTTTTTGGCAGACCCGTTAAGGTGACGAAGTTCTACGCTTCCGTCTAAACTCTGCATCAGTTTGCGGCGCCCCATAACTACCGCTAATCCTGAACTGTCCATAAAACTGACTCCTCCGAAATCTAAGATTAAGAGGCTCGGGTTCAAACGGCGGATCTTAAAATCAATACTGTCGGAAAGACCTTTGGCACAATGATGGTCGATCTCGCCGTTAAGTTTCACCTCTAATTCATTGAAGTTTTCCTGAAATGTGATATTCATAATGCCTCCTTAGGAATAAAAATAATGACCTTCTGCATTGTAGCAGAAGGTCATTGCAATATTTGTTGAATTTTTGGAGTCAGAATACTTTTTTTAATTCTTTGGTCATTTCACCTGTGATATAAAGAGAGCCTGCGACCAAAATGGATTTGCTGCATTTTTCTTTGGCAAGCTTTGCCGCCTCTTCAAAGGTGGCGCAAGCAACGCAATCGTCGCAATAAAGATCTGCCATATTTTTAAGATCAAAGGCGGTTATGGCGCGGGGATGGTCAAGAGAAACGCAAAGAAAGGCTTTCGCCCGCAAAGCCAGCTTTTGAATGGCATATTGATAGGGCTTATCCTTCATCATTCCGAAAATGATAATCGGATCTTTCAGGTCTTCTATGGTATCCATTGCTTGCACTAAACTGTCGATGCCGTCTCGATTATGCCCGCCGTCCACATAGATGGAGGGGTTGCAGTGGATTTGATCCAAACGGGCAGGGATATAAGCGTGATTCAGTCCGTTTTTTAACTGCTCTTCGGTAAATTGAACGGCGCCCCTTTCCCGTAAGGTGTAAAGTGTTTCAATGGCGGTTACGGCATTGTTGATTTGATGGGCACCGCGAAGAGAGATGCGATAGGATTGCTCTCTATAGGTGAAACGGCATCCTTCACCGTTGCAGATTCCGTCGGTCGCTTGTCCCATAATAAAGGGCGCATTTTTATCTTCAGCCTGCCGGCGGATGACCGCGATGGCTTCCTCGGGATTGGCGGGGTACAGAATAACAGGGCAGTTTTCTTTAATGATGCCTGCTTTTTCATAGGCAATGGCTTCGATGGTATCGCCCAAAATCTCTGTGTGATCCAAAGAAACAGAGCAGATCACCGATGCCAAAGGCGCTTCAATCACGTTGGTGGCATCAAACCGCCCGCCCATACCGGTTTCCAAAACCACGATGTCGCAGTTCTGCTCGGCAAACCAAAGCATACCAATGGCGGTCACAATTTCAAATTCGGTAGGTTGCTCGGTTTCAAGAGCGGAGCAGGCGGCCTCTACTTGAGCGGTGATGCGCACCAAATCTTCTTTTTCGATCAGGGCACCGTTTATGGCAAAGCGTTCCCGAAAATCAAAAATAAAAGGGGAGGTGAAACACCCTGTTTTATAGCCTGCTTCTTCCAAAACAGCCGCCAGCATGGTGGCGGTGGAGCCTTTTCCGTTGGTGCCGGCAATATGGAGAAAGGGCAACCCCTTTTGAGGGTTGCCCAACTGCTCCAGCAAAGCCGTGATTCGATGGAGTCCTGCTTTGGTGCCGTGGACCTTACGATTATGAATAAATGTTAAGGCTTGCTCATAAGAATTCATCTGTTTTTCATTTCCTCAATGCTTTCGGTCAGAGAAACAATCAACGCTTGAAACTTTTCCTTTTTGGCGGTTTCTGCTTCCACAAGAGCGGCAGGTGCTTTGGCAACAAAGCCTTGGTTGTTCAGTTTTCCTTCTACCCGCGCCAGCTCGCCCTTGGCTTTTTCCAATTCCTTGGTCAAACGAGCAATCTCACCCTCGATATCAACCAATTCGGCAAAGGGGATATAGAGGTTTGCACCGTTGCAAACCAATTTAACGGTTCCTTCGGGAGCAGGTTGATTCAGATACACCGTATCGGTGCCTGCCAGCTTTTGATAGAAGCTTTCGGCACCTTCAAACCACTCGGGATGCTCGGTCTCGATATAGAGAGAAGCCTTACGGGAATGTGCCACATTCATCTCTGCTCTGCGGTTACGGATGGCTTTGATGGTTTCCATCACATGCTCCATTTTTTCTGCGCCTTCGGTAAAGTTCAGGCGGCTGTCATAAACAGGGAACCGTGCGGTCACACAAGCTTTTTCCTCCACAGGCAAGGCTTGCCAGATTTCTTCGGTGATGAAGGGCATAAAGGGATGCAGCATCTTCAATGCGCCGGAGAATACATAGAGCAGCACACGCTGTGCGGAAGCGCTCTCTTCGCCGCCTGCATAAAGGCGGGGCTTCACCAACTCAATGTACCAATCGCAGAAGAGATCCCAAATAAAGTCATATACCTTTTGAAGTGCCATACCGATCTCAAACTTATCCAAGGTTTCGGTCACATCCCGCACCACCTCGTTATAGCGAGTCAGGATCCATTCATCCTCGGGCTTCAGGTTCTCGGTGGTGAAGGTCAGGTCTTCTTCCTTCAGATTCATCAAAATGAACCGTGCGGCGTTCCAAACTTTATTGGCAAAGTTACGGGAAGACTCCACACGCTCGGGATAATAACGCATATCATTGCCGGGAGCGTTGCCGGTGGCAAGGGTGAAGCGCAGAGCATCGGCACCGTACTCCTTAATTACTTCCAAGGGATCAATGCCGTTGCCGAGAGATTTACTCATTTTGCGGCCTTGGCTATCCCGCACCAGACCGTGAATCAATACATGGCTGAAGGGCGTTTGTCCCATCTGCTCCAAACCGGAGAAGATCATTCTGGAGACCCAGAAGAAGATGATGTCATAACCGGTCACCAATACGCTGGTGGGATAGTAATATTCCAATTCCTTGGTCTTTTCGGGCCAGCCCAACGTAGAGAAAGGCCATAAAGCAGAGGAGAACCAAGTGTCCAAAACATCCTCTTCCTGCCGCATAGGCGCACCGCACTTGGGGCAGGTGTGCACATCTTCTTTGGAAATGATCATCTCGCCGCAAGCGTCGCAATAATAAGCGGGGATGCGGTGACCCCACCAAAGCTGACGGGAAATACACCAATCGTGAACATTTTCCATCCAGTTCAGGTAGGTTTTGCTGAACCGATCGGGCACAAAGGTGGTTTCGCCTTCTTTTACGGTGGCGATGGCTTTTTCTGCCAAGGGCTTCATTTTTACAAACCATTGGCTGGATGCCATAGGCTCTACCGTGCAACCGCAACGGTAGCAAGCACCCACATTATGGCTATGATCCTCGATCTTAACCAGATAACCGCCTGCTTCCAGATCGGCAACGATCTGTTTACGGGCTTCATAGCGATCAAGGCCTTGATACTTTCCGCCGTTGGCGTTGATTTTGGCATTGCCGTCCATAACCAAGATCTCTTCCAGATTATGGCGCTTACCCACCTCAAAGTCGTTGGGGTCGTGGCAGGGGGTGATCTTCACACAGCCGGTACCAAACTCTTTATCTACATATTCATCGGCAACAACGGGGATCTCTCTGCCCACCAAGGGAAGGATCAGCATTTTGCCCACCAAATGTGTATACCGCTCGTCTTCAGGATGAACGGCCACTGCCGAGTCGCCCAAGAGGGTCTCGGGACGGGTGGTGGCAATGGTGACATATTCATCGCTGTCCTTAACAGGGTAGCGAATGTGCCAAAAATGACCTGCCTGCTCTTCGTAAACCACCTCTGCATCGGAAAGTGCGGTGGTACAGTTGGGGCACCAATTGATAATGCGGTTTCCTTTATAGATCAAGCCTTTATTATAAAGGTTGACGAACACTTCTTTTACCGCCTTGGAACAGCCTTCGTCCATGGTGAAGCGCTCACGCTCCCAATCGCAGGAGGAACCCAGCTTCTTTAATTGGTTGATGATACGGTCCCCGTACATCTTTTTCCAATCCCAAACCCGTTCCAAAAACTTTTCTCTGCCCAGATCATAGCGGGTGAGACCTTCTTCTTTCCGCAGAACTTCCTCAACTTTGATTTGAGTCGCGATTCCGGCGTGGTCGGTTCCGGGGATCCAAAGGGCATTATAACCTTGCATCCGCTTATAGCGAATCAGGATATCTTGCAGGGTTTCATCCAAAGCGTGACCCATATGCAGCTGTCCGGTTACATTCGGAGGGGGGATCACAATGGTAAAGGGTTGCTTATTTTCATCGGGTTCCGAATGAAATGCTCTTTCTTTTACCCAAAAATCATAAATACGGTCTTCAAATTCCTGGGGATTATATACCTTCTCCAGTTCTTTCATTTGACACTCTCCTTTAATAAATTCCAAAATAAAAAACTCGCCTCAAAGAAACGATTCTTTGAGACGAGTATCATTCTATACCCGCGGTACCACTCAAATTGCACATCAGTGCCGCTTATTATGACTTTTACGCAGCCGTCACGGGAAGGGTCTACTGAGAACATTTCTGTTCGGTTCTTCCTTCCGGCTCGGAAGCTACAA
>JAZQET010000074.1:0-4045 GCA_045539135.1 Eubacteriales bacterium
CGGTATATTTTAGCTTTTTGCTCCTCCAACCGCTGAAGAGCCTCATCGTGTGGATGGCCGTAACTGTTATCCTCTCCGCAAGAGATCACAGCGATTTGCGGCGAAACCGCTTTGAGAAAAGCAGTACAAGAGGAGGTGTCGCTCCCATGGTGACCCACCTTCAAAACGGTAGAATCCAAATCCACTCCATAGTGTTCCACTAAGTCTTCCTCCGCATCCTTTTCCATATCCCCTGTAAACAAAAAGGAACAATCCCCATACTCGGCACGAACAATAATTGATTGTGCATTTGTATCTTGATATTCTCCCAAAGGACCCAATACATCAAATTCAAAAGCACCGCAGGAAAAGGTCTTTCCCACTTCGGCATTGATCACACCTTTTCCTTGCCGCTGAATTTCCTTTAATAAATTTATGTAAACCGCACTGGTGGGCTCCGTCCCCTTTGTGGGACGTTTCATATAAATATTTTCCACCTCAAAGGTTTCAAGAATCTCCTTGGCACCACCGATATGATCCTCGTGAGGATGCGTTAAAACAAAATGTTTGATCGTTTTCACCCCACGGTCCTTAAGGTGAGAAATAATTTTTTCCGTTTCCGACCCTGTGCTGGCATCAATCAACGCCGCTTCCCCTTCGGATAAAATCAAAGCACTATCTCCCTGACCGCAATCAATAAAATCGACCACACCTTTGTTTTCGTCCGTCACTTTTCCAATTTGCAAAATATCAGGGTGCTCTGCGGTTAGATAAGATACAACCGCCACCAAAACAAAGACCGCGATACCGATCCATTTCACCAGATCCTTTTTCCTTCTTGCCATCCTAAACCTCCGATATTATGAGAAACGACCCTGATCAAAGAGGGCCGTTTTTAAAAAGTTATTTAATGATCGCATCAATAATTCCATAGGCTTTTGCCTCTTCGGCAAACAGCCAATGATTTCGCTCCAAATCCGCCTTAATATTATCCGCCGATTTTCCGCAGAGCTCTGCTAAAATACCGTTGATCCGTTCCTTTACCTGCAACAAGTGCTCGGTTTCCAATTCGATATCCGATGCCTGACCGAAGGTGCGATCCCGCTGCACTTGAGCAAGCATGATCTCGCTGTTTGCATAAGCCTTGCGCATTCCCTTGGATCCGCCTGCCAAAATCAAAGCAGAAAGACCGTGCGCCTTTCCAACGCAAATGGTTTCAACAGGGCATTGCAAATTCTTCATCACATCATAGATCGCAAGCACATCTGTCTCTTTCCCGCCCTCGGTATTTACATAAAGGGTAATGGGCAAAGAAGCATCGCAAGCATCCAAATAAAGCAAAGAAGCAATCACCTTGCTTGCCTTTTTTTCATCAATTTTTCCAAATAAAAGCACCGTTCTTTTTTCCAAAAGACGGTCATTCAAATTCATTTTTTGTTCATTCATTATTTTATTCTCCTTTGGTCTATTCTCGCCCATTTTAAGACGATTCAATCATTATTTGATATTTTCGATCGTATTACTTTTGGATAAAAAGAAATTACCGGTCATAAATGCACGCAATTCATCATCGCAAGTCAAAACAGTTTTTCCGGCTTTTTTCTCAAAGGATAAGGTGAACGTTGCGTTCATCTTTTCAGTATCGTATCCTTGCTTTGCATAAGCAAGCATCATTTCACGCACCAAAACGCTGCCATTCTCATCGTTTTCACCCAATTTTTCCTGCAAGGTTGCATCATCCAGTGACATTTGAAGCACCAGTGCCAAAATATTGCTATAAAGTGCTTGCACATTGGGCATCTCCACGTCTACCGTTAATTGATTGCCCTCCGCCGAAACAACCTTATAAGAAAGATCGGCATAAAGAAGACGATACATTTGCATATATCCTTCATCATTAAAGATGTCATCATAATAAACATATTTGGAATTATCGGGAAACTCGTTCAGCAACCCCGTCATTTTATCACGGTCATAGACTTTTAATGCTTCCGTAAACTCTGCCAATGCTTGTTCCATCTCACTCTGCTCAGGAGCACCGCCGCAGGCACAAAGAGTCAACATTTGCACTGCTATTATTAATAAGAGAAAAAATTTTTTCATCGAATATCACCCATTTAAGACTATGAACCTTATAGCGGTATTATATCACACCGATTCTCTTTTTACAATAAATTTTCACAATTTCAACGCGTATACATAGAATACAATAGATTAAACCAAAGGAGGATACTTATGGATTCAAATTGCAATGATAATCTTGAAGTACAAAACACAAACGGCGAGATCTGTGTCAATGTTCAAAAAATCTATGACACCTGCAAAGATAAAGACTGCCTGACCGATATGCGTGTTTACATGAGTGCCGGCGATCAGACCCTGATCGACAATGCGGTCAATATTCGCGCCCGCAAAGCAGAATTAGTTTGGACTTCTGTCAACGTGGAGGAAGTCCCCTTTAACAAGGGCTTTTACGGTATTGATCTGGTCTTTTATTTCAAAACCGATTTTGATGTCTACACCGGCAACGGACGCCCCTCTATTGTGGAAGGTCTTTCCTTCTATAATAAGAAGGTCATTCTTTACGGTGGTAAAGGAAACACCACAACCTTCTCTTCCGAGAGCACTCCGTTCCATTCTGCAAGAAACGCTTGTTCCACTCTGCCTTACGCTGAGGTTGAGGTTGTGGATCCCATCATTCTCAGCACGCGGATCATCAATCCTTCCTGCAGTTGTTGCTGTTCCGAGGCAGATACCTTAAATCTTCCCGACTGCGTTTCTAATCTATTCTGTGACGGACTGACTGATCTTGCCAACCGCAAATTGGTTGTTTCTTTGGGACTTTTCAGCGTTGTTCGCACCCAACGTGATGTTCAAGTGCGCATTCCCTATGCAGAGTTCTCTTTGCCTGAAAAAGAGTGTGCAGGCCCTACCGAAGAGGAGCCCTGCACCTTCTTTGAAAAGCTGGGGTTCCCCACCAATGAATTCTTCCCCACCGATCGGGGCTGCGGCTGCTAAAGCAAAAACCGGAAGGGTCTCCCCTTCCGGTTTCCATTTTTTAATAACCCATTGTGCCGTCTAAAGACTCATCATTAGCGATCCAATCTTCTACATGGAGCACGTGGTAATCTTCCTTGGTGTCGCGCACGATAACCTTTTCGATGCCCGCATTGATGATCAATCTCTTGCACATAGCACAAGGAGCGGTATTCTGCACATAAGAACCGTCGCTCATTTCATGACCGACCAAATATAATGTTCCGCCGATCATATCCCGACGAGCAGCCGAAATAATGCAGTTTGCCTCAGCGTGCACAGAACGGCAAAGTTCATAGCGTTCGCCGCGTTTTAAGCCCAACTCCTGCCGAATACATTTCCCTGTGTCACAGCAGTTTTTACGGCCTCTGGGGGCACCGGTATAGCCGGTGGAAACGATCTCATCATTTTTAACAATAATAGCACCGAAATTACGGCGTAGGCAAGTACCGCGACCGGTGGCAGCATCCGCCATATCCAAATAATAATTGATCTTCTCTTTTCTCATTTTAAATACTCCTAAAACAACAGTTTTAATCATTTGCAGTTTCTATTATATAAAATTTGTCATCCCTTGTCAACGAATATTAATCCCAAGGAATCTAAAAACAAAAAAGGGAGATATTAAGAAAATACTCTTGACGAATCCATAAAAAAGGTGTATACTTTCAAACATAATCGCGGGTATAATTCATCGGTAGAATGCGACCTTCCCAAGGTTGATAGGTGGGTTCGACTCCCATTACCCGCTCCATTAATAATAAAGCGCCTCATTGAGGCGCTTTATTATTTTAGAAAAGCCGCGTGCATCTGCACTCGGCTTTTTTCATCAGATGGAAATACGATAGCTGGTATCATAAAGATCCATGGGGAACTTTTTCTTCATTGCAAGTGCTTCTTGGATATCATAGTTGACTAAAACATCATTATGAATACCAACCACACGGTTGCTTTTCCCTTCTGCCAAAAGATCCACTGCATAGGCACCAAACTGGCTTGCCAACACACGGTCACGAGAGGAAGGTCTACC
>JAZQET010000075.1:0-20197 GCA_045539135.1 Eubacteriales bacterium
AACAAAACACAAAAAATACCTTCGTCAAAAAAGATAAAAAGCCGCTCCGCATTCGCGGAGCTCTTAAAGTTATACTCAGTTTACAAGAGTCTGCTCGGTTTCAGCATCGAACAGATGGCAATACTGCAGATCCAAAACAACCTTAATGATATCATCAGCTACTGCAGTGGACTTGGGCGATACGCGAGCGGTAAACTTGCTGCCCTCAACATCCAGATACAGATAGGTTTCAGAACCCATCTTCTCTGCAACTTCAACAGTAGAAGTAATCATATACTCAGGCATATTCTTCAAATGCTCTTCTTCATCATGAACATGCTCGGGGCGGATACCCAAAATCAAAGTCTGACCAACCTTTTCCTTAACAGCATCGTTCAGCTTGGACTCGGGCAGTTTCAAAGAATTGCCGGCGAACTCAATATAATAGCTGCCATTCTTCTCAACCAACTCTACCTTAACAAAGTTCATCTGAGGAGATCCGATGAATCCTGCAACGAATACATTGCAGGGATAGAGATACAGATTTTGAGGAGTATCTACCTGCTGAATCAAACCGTCTTTCATAACTACGATGCGGGTAGCCATGGTCATAGCCTCGGTTTGGTCATGGGTTACATAGATAAAGGTGGTTTTCAGATTGTGGTGAATCTTAGAAAGCTCGGTTCTCATCTGAGCACGCAGCTTAGCATCCAAGTTAGACAAAGGCTCATCCAGCAAGAATACCTTAGGCTCACGCACGATAGCACGACCCAAAGCAACACGCTGACGCTGACCACCGGACAAAGCCTTAGGCTTTCTGTCCAGCAAATGGCTGATATCCAAAATCTTGGCAGCTTCTTCAACACGTCTTCTGATTTCATCCTTGGGGGTCTTTCTCAGCTTCAGACCGAAAGCCATGTTATCGAAACAAGTCATATGGGGATACAGAGCATAGTTCTGGAACACCATTGCAATGTCACGATCCTTAGGAGCAACATCGTTAACAAGCTTGTCACCGATATACAACTCACCCTCGGTAATCTCTTCCAAGCCGGCGATCATTCTCAAAGTGGTGGACTTACCGCAACCGGAAGGACCAACCAATACGAGAAACTCTTTATCTTCAATTTCCAGATTGAAATCGGAAACTGCCACTACTCCGCCGGGATATCTTTTGTAAATGCCTTTTAATGACAAACTTGCCATCTTGATAAACCTCCTGAATTAAGCATTATTTTACTTGTAAATACTATAACATATATTTATATAAATTTAAATACTTTTTTTGAACAAATTTAAAGTTTACATTTTGGTAATAGTGCACAAATTTGAAGCCTATTACATATTTTGATGGCATTTTTTGTTTGATATGCCCAATCACTTAACCTGTTCTAAAGAGTGAATTTCTCCCGAAGTTAAATAACGGCACTCCCCTTCTTTTAAATCAGGATCTAATGAAAGACCGTGAATGCTTCTGCGGTGAAGCGTGACCACTTCGTTTTGAAGAGCGGCAAACATACGTTTGATCTGATGATATTTTCCTTCGGAGATCTTAATAATACCCTCTCGCACGCCTAACGGTTTAAAGAAGGCGGGTTTACAATGCAAACCGTCTCTTAACACCAAGCCCTGTTCAAGAGAAAGAATGTCTTCTTTAGAAACTTTATCCCGCAAGCCCACAATATATTCTTTGAAGATCTCTTTTTTCGGCGCAAGCAGACGATGTGCCAACGGTCCGTTATTTGTCAGAAGAACCAAACCGGTTGTGTCTTTATCCAATCGGCCGCAAACAAAAAGGTCTTTTTTTTGATAGTCTTTCGGCAAAAGGTCAAAAACCGTTTTCGAAGACGAATCGCGGTTAGCGCAAACATAGCCTTTTGGTTTATTCAACATAATATAAAAAAACTCTTGGTAAGCCACCGCTTGTCCGTCTAAACAAACCAACTTTTCCTCTGTTTGAACAGCGGCACTGCGAACCACCTCCCCATCCAAGGTCACTCGGCCGGAGGAAATGATTTTTTTTACTTCACTTCGCGTAAAATTCAGTGTATCGCAAAGGTATTTATCCAATCGCATGGAAAACTCCTTAGTCAGTATATTCTACATTAATTATAGAAATCCTTTAGGATTTTGTCAAGAAAAGATCAGCGAGACTCTCATAAGAGAGTCTCGCTTTTATTCTTTAACAAAACCGTGAACAAAACCGTTTAACGCAGTGGAAGAAATGTCACCGCCTATCGCCTTTCCGTTATACACCAATATATTTGCCACAACACCACTTGGTGTATCCGGATAATTTAATACAATATATGTATACTTTTTAGCGCGTGTGCCCTTATACTTTGACAAATCAAAACCGCTTAATTTTTGATAATTATTATATTGCTCATACTTCTCATCAAATTCAGCAGGAATGATTACTTCTTCGATCAAAGTGGGCTGCGGCTCTACTTCATAACCAAACACTTTCAGCATCGAAACTTGTTGTTCCGTTGTTTTTGCGGTGGTATCAACAGAGTTCTTTAAAACACCTGTAGATGTTTTAGGCGTAAACACCGCCATTGCGCCAATGGAAAGGCAAACCACTGCACAAATGCTCCATATTATGTTTCGGTTAATCTTCACAGACCATATAAACATAGCATAATCCCTCTTCCAATTGGATTTACACTCCATTTATATGGAATTAATAATAAAATTATTCTGCTTTTTCAGCAATAACTTTTTGGGTAATGTTGCCCGGAGCTTCACGATACTCCAAGAAGGAGAAATCAAAGGAAGCACGGGCGTGGGTCATACTGCGAAGATCCATTGCATAGGAGTTCATTTCGCTCATAGGAACGATGGCGGAAACAATCTTATAGCCTCTGGTTTCGGCAGCGTCCATGGAAAGGATCTGACCTCTGCGCTTATTGATATCGCCGATAATATCGCCCATTAACGCATCGGAAACCAAAACCTTCAAAGTGCCCACAGGCTCCAGAAGAACGGGATTTGCTTGTTTCATACCTTCCTTAAAAGCAATGGAAGCTGCAGTCTTAAATGCCATTTCCGAAGAGTCTACAGGATGGTAAGAACCGTCCAGCAATGTTGCTTTCAGACCCGTAACAGGGTATCCTGCCAACACACCCTTTTGAATGGATTCGCGCAATCCTTTTTCAACTGCGGGGAAATAGTTTTTGGGAACAGCACCACCGAAGACGGACTCTGCAAATTCAAATTCACCTTCGAAGAGCGGCTCGAACTCAATCCAAACGTGACCGTATTGACCGTGACCACCGGATTGCTTCTTATGTTTGCCCTCCACTTTCACCTTTTTACGGATTGCTTCGCGATAAGGAACCTTTACATCGCCAAGTTCAACATTAACGCCGAATTTGGAAGCAAGCTTGGAGACCACTACATCCAATTGGAGATCACCAAATCCGGAAAGAACCATTTGCTTGGTCTCTTTATGAATCTCAAATTTCAAGGTAGGATCTTCTTCGATCATACGATAGATGCCCTGGGCAATCTTCTCTTCATCACCCTTACCCTTAGAAATAACAGACTTGCTGTAGTTCGCCTTGGGGAATTTAATTGCATCAAAAACAACAGGGCAATCCTTATCACAAAGAGCATCCGACGTTCCGGTCACAACCAATTTGGTAAATACTCCGATATCACCGGCTTGCAGTTCAGAAACTTCAGCTTGTTTTTTGCCGAAAGGTGTATAAACATGAGCGATCTTTTCGTTCTCATCCTTTGCGGTATTAATGTAAGTAGCATCCTTCTTTACCGTGCCGGAATAAACCTTGAAGAAAGACATTTTTCCGACAAAAGGATCTGCGACAGTCTTAAACACACGCAAAACCATGGGACCGGAGGCATCGCAATTCAATGTTACCTCTTCCCCGTTCTTTTGAACCTTAACACTGCCCTTGGACAAGGGGCTGGGGAAATAGCGAATAATGGAGTCTAACAGCTGATAGATGCCGCGCACTTCAGTAGGAACACCGCAGAAAACGGGATAGATCAAACGCAAAGCAACTGCCTTTTTCATTCCCTCTTCCAACTCAGCGGCGGTAAATTCTTCACCGGAGAAGAATTTATCCATCAAAGCATCATCAGTCTCTGCAATCGCTTCAAGAGCTTCATTATAATAAGTATTTACCTTATCCTGCATATTGGCGGGAACAGGACATACACCCTCGCCAAAACGATAGCCCTCGTTAGTAATAACATTGACCGTTCCAACCAGTACGTTGTTTTCTAAAATAGGCAGGGTAATCGGAAGAATTTGAGTACCGCCGAATTTGGCATGTAATTGCTCCACAATACTATAGAAATCAGAGTTTTCATCATCAAGTCCGGTGATAAAAAAGGCACGAGGAATTGCGCGTTCCTCCGTTTTCTGCCAAGCCTTTTCAGTACCGACAGACACGGTATTTTTTGCACTCAGAACAATCAAAGCCAGGTCTGCAACTTCCAAACCTGAAATCTGCTCCCCTTCATAATCATAGTTTCCGGGAACGTCGATCAAATTGATTTTTGTATCTTTATATTCAAAAGACGCCATAGAAAGAGAGATCGAAAACTTGCGTTTGATTTCTTCCGCGTCAAAATCCAGCAATAAGTTGCCCTGTTCGGTTTTCCCCAAACGATCGATCTTCTTGGCGAAATAAAGCATAGACTCCGCCAAAGTGGTCTTGCCGTTTCCTTTATGACCGATCAGACAGATGTTTCGAATGTTTTTTGCCATAGTGCTCATAAGTATAATCTCCTTTCGCAGCGCTTTTCAGCACCTGCATTGTACTATGAAAACATTATACATTATGAACAAACAAAATGCAAGCATTTGATGAATTATTTGCAAAAAGTACAAATCAAATAGACCAACGAGGTCCAAATACCTTGAAACATTAAAATTTGAGAAGCAGTATCCGTTGAATATCCGGCCAAAGCAATAAAGAAAATCAGACCGATACTTAAAATCGGATAAAGCACGCGAATAATACGATTGATTCTCAAAGCGCTTAATAGTTTTTTCACTCCATATAAGCAAGCGACCAAACCTTGAGTACCTTTAATGGATGCGATGAGCTCAGGATGCTTATCGCAACGTTTTAAGTAAGGGCGACATTTTGTCCCCGTATTCACGGAAACAAAGTGGAAAAGTTGAAAATCAATCGCGGGATAAAGCGATTTAAGCAAGTCCTTTGTGAGCAGAAAATCTCTGTGCACCAATCCCACACCAAGCTGTATGGAATTGGCAATTTTTATTGCTTTTTCCGTGTGAACATTCTGTTCAAAACTTGCAATAAAGATACCAACAGGGTGACCGTCATAAGCAATGTAAACAGGAAAATGGTGCTCCTTTAACCGCAGTTTTTCAAACTGTTTCGGAAAGGCTACATTAAACTGTTTCATCAAATCCAAATTACCAAGCAAAAATACTTTGCTTTCAATATAGCAGGAATACCCCATCCCCTCAAAATAAAGATCATCATCTACTCGCGGAAGGGATACCGTAGATTGATCGATCATTTTAAGAAACAAATTTTTAAAAGGTGTTCCAACCGAATGATACAAAGCGGCAATATAGGTGATCAGCGTATCGATCTCCAAATCCCCCAGCGCTTTTACCCCTTGTAACAGCACCGTATCCTTTTCAAAAAAATCCTCTTCCGAAATAATCATCATATCCGCTTCTTCCAATTCTTTAGCGGAAACGGCAGAAGTCAAAATGCCTCCGTTTTTGCGAATTTTCTGCCCATTTTTATATATAGACGCTGCATAATAATAACGGGAGAAAAACGGCACACTCAGAGCAAAAGCGGCCGCAGGGAACATCAGACCCTCTTTCCACCCTGCTAATTGAAATAATGCCACCGTGCCCGCAAGAATCAAAACAACCGTCACAAATAAATAGCGATAAATGCTGTGATCATATTCAAAATCACCGTAGCTATGATCGATAAATTTTGAGACCAAACCGGTATGCCGTGCATAAACGACATCACCGCCCTCCCCTGTTTCTAAAATCAGATCATTTTTCGCTTCGCTGGATAGTTGTAAACCTGCGGTAAGCTTATCAGAAGATACAGATATAAGTTTGAAATTCTTTTTAATATTGGAGGCGATCTTCTTTTTCGATAATACATTGAAATACAAACTGATCGCCAATAGGGGCTCTAAATAAAGAGAATATCCCTGAAGATCAACTTTAAAGATCGTGATGATCCGCATAGAAACCAATGTAATATAAAATAACGCTAATAAAGTATCAGTATCTGCCTTAAAGTGAATTAAGCGAATAAGCCCTTGCATGAAAATGCCGAAGGATAAAAATCCGCATACAATATCAACAGCAAGAAGTGATAACTGAAACCAAATGGCGCCACCGCCGAAAAAAGTTCCGTCCGCGCGAATCCCGATCACAAAGAGTGCTAAAGAAACCACGGAAATCAAAAAGAAAAATACGCTTTTTACCGCCATTTTCCCAACGGTGTTTTTCAAATCGCGGTAAATCTCATCGCGGTCATCTTCGGTTTCAAAATCATCGATGTCTTCTTGTATGTCATCATAAAGCAACGAATGCTCTTTGACCACATCCTCTTCGTCATCTTCCTCTTCATCTAAAAGGCGGCGAAGAGCAGACTTCTCCCTTGCTTCCTTTTGTTTTTCACCGTTTTTCACAGAATCAAAGATATCTTCATCAACTACTGATTCCACAGGTGCCGAAGAGCCATCTTTTTCTTGGTCACTATGCTTTGTAAGAACCTTTTGAGATTCGCGAATCACCGAATCAACACTGCGAAATGCGTCGATTTTCTGAAACAGTTCTTCAATATCTGATTTTTGATCTTTGGGTTCAAAACTCATTCAATAACCACCTTAACGATGTTTTGCAATTTCTTGCATAATGATAGATGCTGCCACTGATGCATTTAAGCAGGAGATCTTCCCTTTCATGGGAATACGAACAAAGAAATCGCATTTTTCACGCAAAAGACGGGAAATCCCCACGTCTTCGCTCCCAACGATCAAAGCAACACCGCCGGAATAATCTTGTTCATAATAGACTTTTTCACCTGCCATATCGCAACCATATACCCAAATGTTCTTTTCTTTTAACTCTTCAACGGTTTGGGCAAGGTTGGCAACACGGGCGACCGGCATTGTGTGGATCGCACCGCCGCTTGCCTTTGCAACCGAAGGTGTCAACCCTGCGGCACGGCGTTTGGAGATAATCACACCATGCACGCCAAAAGCATCGGCAGAACGCAAAATTGCGCCAAGATTATGGGGGTCTGCAATCTCATCAGCAATGATGATAAACGGAGCCTCTCCGCGTTCCTCGGCAATCTTCAAGATCTCATCCACCGAAACATACTCTTTTTGCCCGCAGATCGCCATCACACCCTGATGATTTACCTTCGGTAATTTGCGATGGAGGGCATTCATATCGGTATGAATAATCGGAACACCTTTGCTCTTACAGAGGGCAACAATCTTTTTGAAATTAACGTTTTGAGGATCGCCCGCCAAATAAACCCGTTCCACCGGCAAATCGGAAAGTAATAATTCCGTCACATTATTTTTACCGAATACATATTCAGTTTGATTGGTTTCTTCAATACTCATAACACACCTCAATAAAACAAATCTAACAAAAGAGCGGCCAACGGAACAAAAAGCGACAATATAATTGCAAAGAACCAATTAGCACCGATAAACAGCCAAGAAAGAACCGCAATCAATAAAACAGTAAGGATTAACCCAACCTCCGGACCGCTGATCATCCGGTTTTTTTGCCGCCGGAGAAGCAAATAGATTGAAAGAAAAATAGATGAAAGTTGAATAACAAGCAGTGCGGATTCTTCGCCTAAAAATGATGCTAATAAGCCAACAGTACCGCAAAAAGTACCTAATATCAAGCTGCGTTTATGTTGATTGCAGTTCCGTGTACCTGCAATTAAAGCATAGCAAGGCAAAACAGCAACAACACGCATAATCAGCATCGGAAGGATCAATGCGGCAATCGAAACTTTATGTAACAGTAACACAAATGCTGTTAGAACCGTTAAAATTGAGACTGTACCCAAAAGATTAGTCGCACGACGAATTCCGCAAAACATACATTTCACTTGATGAATCACTCGATGAGGCGATACAGTGTCATTCAAAACCAAATTCGCACGCTCTTTTTCAATTAAAGACGATCTTTGATCCGCAACCAATGTTTGATCCTTAATATGAGGCAAAGAGTAGCAGGAATGATTTGGCGTATCGCTCAAAACAGAATCAAATTCATATAAATCGGCCAAATTATTGGCGAACACATCACTATAACGCGAATAAAGATGAACTTTTGTTGATGCGCGATGCAACTGCTTTATGATAGACACTTCGGCATCATCAATCATCACATCAAACACAACTGTTGAAATCAATGAAAGTTTATTATTTGACTGAGAAAAGTCCAAATGAGCAGGAATAAAATCTGCAAATGAAGCGCCCACCATCCACACCATTTTTCCCTGTGATTCCAAAGAATGAACATTTTCGAGAAGAGATGAATCTATTTCTTTTAACAGCGGAAGCATATTTTTCCAATAACCTGCCGCTGTAGCTACAGCTCGTTCTCCGTTTAAGAATGCGCCGCAATAATTACCGTTCAGATCCTTTTCTAAACGAATACCGGAAATTGCACGTTTTAACTCTTTGAATTCATTTTGATATTGATCAGTCGGAAGAGCACTCACGATCGCTTGATCGCTTACACACAAAGAAAAATAGAACAAACCGTCTTTTTCGGAAACATCATATGTTTCCAATGAGGAGAAAGACAAATGACCCTCTATCAATTTTTCGGCATCAAAATAGAGATCCTTTTCACGGTTCATTCCATCAAAGGCTTCAATATTCCGAATCAAAACACCTTTTTTTGCAAGATTCCTGGCGCTTCGATAATAAGTCCATTCTATCAAAGAAGAAATCGGATTCAAAAGCACAAGAGAAAGTGTAACAAAAATAGCCAAAAAATTCTCAATATATCGACCGGTAATGAAAGCGGAAAGTAAAAACAGGACAACAGTCATCAAGATATAAGCATAAACTGCCATATGACTGATATTATTTTGTTTATTGTAGAAAAGGGAGCGTTGTTTCTTTCCCTTTCTGCCACCGGTTTTTTCAATATAACAATCCTCACCCAAAGCTGTCAAGATGCATTGGCAAGTTCCTTCGGCAATAAAGCTTCCCTTCCAAAGCATATTACTTTGTTGGTCCGCAGAAAGATTGCTCATCGAAATGGCTTCTGATATTTTTGCAGTTGGAATTGTTTTCGAAAAAACAAATTTTTCATCGGCATAAAGATTTTCGCATGAAATTATTCTTGCATCACCATAAAGAATATCGCCCGCTTCTAAATAAAGAAGGTCCCCTAAACAAAGATCATCCGGTCGAACTTTCTTTTTCTTTCCGTCTCGAATCACCGTTACCTGCTGAAAACCAAGTTGAATACGATCAAAATAGTTTTTACGATACCAAGACAGAATAATTTTTTCAATAATGTACAAAAGAATAATACTACAGCCGGAAGCCAACGTCAGGCGAAACAACGGCCAAGAACGGTTCAGCAAGGAAAAAATAATTGAAACCGCAAAACAGACCAAGCAGATCAAATTTGCAATAAAAAACTCGGGATGTTGGAAAAAATCGGTATGTGAAAGAAGATTTAAGAAAACGCGAAAACGCCCTGCATCTTTCGTCTTGAAGGATTCAGTGCGACCGTTTACAACATCGGTATTCAGTTTTAACGCTGCGTTGACAGCATCCATTTGATAAAAATGCATTCTATTCCTCATTAAACAACAAAATTTATACAATTATATAATATTATATCTTATTTAATCGAAAAAGTAAATAATGAACCGCATAATCGGCATACTAATATTAAACAAAAGAAAGGGATGATTAAAAATGAAGCAAGGTAAAACGATGGTTTTTTCAATGATCGCAGGGGCGGCAATCGGAGCAACGGCAAGTATGCTGGCAATGAAATCCAAGCCTAAGAAATGTATGACCAAAACCGCAGGCAATGCAATTAAAGCGGTCGGTAATTTTGTGGAGCATATGAACTTCTGAAATAAAAAAGAGACAACGCGTTGCGTTGTCTCTTTTTTTAAACAAATTAGCCGACGATACCGCTTCGAGCAACCGACTCCACGAACTTCTTTTGGAAGATCAAGAAGGTGATCAGCAGCGGAGCAATATATAGCAGAATTCCTGCGCGCAATACAGGATACAAAGTCAAAGAGTCCTGACCGACAAAGATGGTCTGCAGAGACTTAAACAGAGTATCCAATACGCTGGGCAAAGTATCTACATTGGGCAAGAAGAGAGGAACGATATTATAGTCATTCCAATACCAAGTGATACTGAACAGGAACACCGTTACAAATGCAGGGGTGGTGTTCGGCACAAGAATTCTCAGGAAGGTCTTCATAGCGCCGCAACCGTCGATATAGGCTGCCTCTTCCAATTCCTTGGGGAAACCGCTGAAGAACTGGCGATACACAAAAATAAACAAACCGCTCTTCAAGCCGTTACCAAAAGCAGCAGGAAGAATAAAGCTCCACAAAGAGTCTGTCAAATCGAAATAAGGTTCATCAATCCAGCCAAAAGAATGGACCGCAGATGCAAGATAAACCGGATCGAAATAACGGAAACTGGTATACTGAGAAATCATAATGGTGGAAGGCGGAACGATGATCGTTAAGATCACAAGGAAGAACAAAAGTCCCTTACCCTTAAACTTAAACCGCGCCAAACCATAACCGGCCAAAGCACAAATGCACATTTGCAGAATGGTAGGCCAAAGAGAAATGTTCAAGGTGTTCACAAAAGCAACCGGATAGTTCAAACCGGTCCATGCCTTCGGGAAGTTTTCTAATGTGAAATGCTTGGGGATATAAATGATCGTTGTATCATACATATCCTGACCGGAACGAATCGCCTGCGCGACACTAAAGATCAGAGGATACAAAATGATATAAGAAAGACCGATCAAAATCAAAGCGATTGCAAGATTACCAATAAACTTTACAGCCATATAGGTCCACATACGCTTATCAGCATTTTTGCGCTCTTTACCGAATTGATTCTTAAATGCTTTAACAATTTTCATATTTTGCAGCCTCCTTTCTTAAGTTGATTTTTTGGTCAGAAGTGCATAAACACCAAAGATGATGCCCAACAATGCAAAGATCACTAAGAAGAATGTCCAAGATGCCGCAGCTGCACCACCAAGGTTGAAGGATACATTCATCAATGTATTGATCTGACTCAACACAGGGTTCTCGGGATCGTTATAAGTATCAACAACCGTGTAAACAATGTTTACAAGAATGATCGGTGCCACATTGGGGAAAGTGATCAACCAGAAGGTTTCCCAAGCGGTTGCACCCTCTACGCTACTCGCTTCATACAACTGAGGCGAGATGCCTTGCAATGCGGCAAGGAACAGCAGGATCTGAACACCGGAGTCCCAAACCACATCAAAGATACGGTCTGCAACATCCATCATATACTGGGTAATGGTTTCATTCAAACCGAGTTCAACCAAGAATTCGGAAGCATCGGTCATCTGGAACAAAATACCATTGTTCATATCACCACTGAATGCAGCGTTGGAGTCACTGTGGGAGAAGGTGGACATAACCACACCGGTGGTAACAATTACCGGCAGGAAGAAGATGCCACGAACCAATCCACGACCGGGGAACTTACGGTTCAGCAAAACTGCAACAAACAAGCTGAAGATCAAAACAACGGGAACGTTTACAGCAAGATCAGACAAGGTCTTTGTCAGTGCCTGCATGAAGGTAGCTTCCGAAGTCAAGATTTCGGCATAGTTCTCAAACGCAATCCAAGTACAAGCATATTGCTGGAACACAGCAACACGGGAGAAAGAAAATTGCAAAGTCTGGAAGCAGGGATACGCAAAGAACAGCAAGAAACCAATAAACCAAGGCAACACGAACATAAAGCCACTGAATGCCTGCTTAGATTCATAAGAAATTCTGGGACCCCTCTTGCCGGACTTTTTCTTCTTTTTGGAAGGTGCGGCTACAGCGGCAGTTGCGGTAGCAACACCGGCAACTGCAGACGCACCGGCTACGGCAGTAGTAGCCGCAGCAGTGGCTGTTGCAGCGGCAACGGTAGCAGCGGCACCAACAGTAGCGGCAGCTACAGCCTCTGCAGCTGCTGCGGCCTCTGCCGCCTGCGCCGCCAGCTTAGCTGCTTTCGCTTCGCGAATAGCCTCGATTTTGGAATCGGGCATTGTGGCAAGTCTGTTCTTAACCATTTCACGGTTACGCGCCAATTCTTCTTCCGAGATCTCGGGAACTTCTTCCACAACTTCAGCAGCGGCAGCTTCCGCTTCAGCCTGCTGAGCCTCAATTTTGGCGGCTTTTGCCGCACGCAAATTCTCAATCTCTTCGGCAGATAAGCGAGACAAGCGATCCTTCAGGATTTCGCGTGCACGCTGAGGATTTTGTCTGCTCAACTCTGCAGCAGCATTCAGGTTATGATTCACTTCTGTTTCAACCACTTCAGCAGTCTCAGCAGTTTCCACTTCTGTGTTCAACTCTTCCTGAATCTCAGTAGGAACATTATTCAATTCATCATTCAAATTACTCATGAATTTGCACCTCCTACTACCACAAAGTCATTTGCCTTAACAGTTACACCATTTACGGTTGTATCTTCGACACCGTAATTTACATACACGGTTGTACCGTTATTATAAGTGGTTACACGAACGTCATCAGTAATGATGGCATGATCTGCAATGGAACTGGTTCCGATTGCATCATAAAGAGGCTTCAGTCTCTTATAATTAGCAATCATATCATCGTAATGATCATTCAATTCACATGCAAAGGAACCGGCAAAAGAAGTTCCCTGGAAAGCGGTGGATTCTTCATCCATCAAAAGATAATACAGACTCATACCGCTTTCGGCAATCTTCAAAATCAATTCATCCTGCTCAGAATTCAGGTTCACAGCGTCGGTAGCCATATTAGCATAGCCGCGGAACACAATCTGATAGAAGGGAACGTCCTGAATTGCGATATTGTTGTGGCTTCCGTAAACGGGAGCTTCAATAATATTGTCAACATAAGGAGCCGCATAGGCATTACCACCCAAGGTGCTTACAACGCCCTTCTCCCCAACCTTTTCAGCCGCGTTGGTAAAGATGTCTGTCATTAATTGGGCAGACTCATCACGAGTGATAATATCGTTATTGTTATACGCACAATACAGGGTATTGCCAATGGAGTTGAACGAGAAGCTCCTGACATCAAGCGCCATTGCATTGTCGATAAGCTTATCGGCAAAGATAACCATTTTAGTGGGATGCAACAGCTGATGAGCAATGCTGTTTTTATCCAAAGCGCCTGCCGCAGAAACTCTGCTTCTGAAAAGCGTTACAGGAGAAGAGTTTAATCCATAAGCGGTACTTTGGAACTTTTTGATTTCAGAATTGTTTTTATAATAAGCTTGAAGATCCACATCGAAGGAAAGGAAATAATTCTCGATGCTGTTGACCTTGGAAATCAAGCTGTTTGCCGCTTTCTTCCCGCCCAGTTTGGATTCCGCTTCAAATGCAGTCTTCATTGTGGTTTCCATACCGCCGGAATTCCAACCTAAATAATTAATAAATACATTATCAATTTGATCAGCAGCCAAACGATCAACAAATGCCTCGGCTTCGGCAAAAGTAGTCAGCGGCTTAACACCGGTATAAGGTATTCCAAGAAAATGCATGGATTTTTTAACTGCACCGTAAAGAGAAACGCAAAGAGAATTTGCAATATTCTCATTAACGGGAGCCATACCCTTTTCTTCAATCAGGTAATTCCGATACTTTTCAGCCATCCCAACATAATTGGCCTCTGCGCCATCCATAAAGTAATAGCGGCCAACGTAGTTTTCAGGCAATTCATCGGTATAATAATAACCCTCACCGGACTTACCTGCAGAATTGGTACGCTTTTGAGTATCGCGAACCGTTACTTTATTAAAAATAGTGTTATAGCTATTCTTATAGCGACTGATATATGCATGGGTTTCAGTAACTGCAGCAGCGCTTTCAACAATGTTCAGATATGCTTCCCCATTCTTGACCATACCAATCAAGGGCAGGCGGAAGGTTTCGTTCCAGTTCACAAAATAACTTTGAGAAGAATACTGAGTGGGGTTGATACCGTAATAAGAACCCTCAGCGGTAATACCGAATTCATAAGAATTCTGAATACCGGAGTTAAACTCCATCAGCGAACCGGAGCCATCAGTCAAGAGAGCGTAGCCAACATCGGTAGAGTTGGCCGCCCCAAAGAACTGAAGAAGAGAAACAGACAGCACCTTGGCAGTACCCATTTCTTTAATACTGTCAGTCATCAACTCAACCCGTAAATAGTCCTCAACCAAAGTTAATTTGATCGGAACAATAAAACGAGCAGAGATGTCGCTGAAATAGAACGAAAGGATGATGTCATCTCCATTATGCTCTGCCACAAAAGAAGCAGTGGTGGTGTTGACAGTCATAGTGGTGAATTTAGGAGTCAGATATTCAACAGTCAGAAGGGTATCCAATTCCTTGGCACCATCACCGCTGGCGATGGTATCGTTAGCACGATCAACGGGGTTGGAATACCAAACAGTCTGGGTTTTCTGATTCATTACCGCGAACATGCCGGTACTGTAATCAATATACAGAGCCAATGTTTCATTCTCATCCACCAGCTCATAGTTTCCGCCGGCGGTCAACGCGGCGGGAGCAGCAGAAACAGAAGGTAAAACCACCATGCTGCAGGAAAGAAGCAATAATACTGTTAAAACGATTGAAATAAATCTTTTCATTATAATCACTCCTCCCCTTTTAATTAAAGTATCGAATACGGCACTCTGTGAAGATCGTAAAGAAGAACACATAAAGCTGTTGCATCAAAACGACAAACAGGAATACCAAGAAAAAGATAACAGCCATTGCAACCAAGGATGCGATCAGGTTAATGAAGGTTGCCCAGAACGAATAGTTATGAATGGTCATAACACCGTAGATCATCAAGCAAATAAACCACAATTGCATACAAAGAGCAAAGATATTAACAAACACATACTCACTCTCAAGCAAGAAACCGGAGAAGAAAGTAGATGCAAAGCTGCCGATAATCAGCGGAGTCAGGTTGTAGCAGGTCATGATATAAATATCAATGATTCGCCCCTCGCCGTTCAGCAACGTACACAGTGCCCAGTTACCAACCACAAAGAGCAGAACCAAAACACCGGAAGAACAGAGAACAGAGATGATGTTAAAATCTTCAGGTCTCATGGACGAATAAAGAAATCCGGTTGCAACCTGCTGAATGACCGACATTACGGTAAAAGCAATCAACAGCAAGGTGGCATAAACAACAGAGCCGTTTTTCTTTTGCTTCAGATCTTCCATCGTCTCAACAGGATGGAAAAGCATCAAGAAGGGATTTTTCTTTCCTTCAAACAATCGAGTACCGACCGTTTTCAGGAACACAAAAACATTACTCCATAATTTCTGCATTGTCATCATCTCCACCTCCCTCTCTCTTTTCTTTAATTGCGGCAACAATCTTTTTGCCAAACAAACGCCAAGCAACCATCAGCACAACCAAAACAACCAAAACAGTCATAATCTCACCAAAGTTATCGGCGATCAACTGCTCTCTGTAAAGAGAATAGGTGCTTTCATAGTCCATACGGTCGTTTGCGATCTCAAAATGGAACAATGCATCAGCATATTTACCATTCTGATAATACACTTTACCAAGACCGATGTGTGCCATTTCGCAGTTAGCATTTTGTTTCAGAACCTGAGTCCAGTAATCTTCAGCATCCGCATACAGACCGCTGTTGTACAGACAGATACCGTTGTGGAACAGTTCGCCATAATCAGTAAGTTCAAACACGGTCAGGGTTGCAAACTGCTTATCCAAGACAATGGTCTTCTTTCCCAGTTTTGCAAGAGCCGCAGGCTTACTGAACAAGCCTTCCTGCTTCCCTGCACCGCCATAGATTGCGATCAGGTTTCCTGCAGAGTCATATTCAAACAGCTTCATCAGGTTGTTATCCAACAACGTAAAGAATCCGTCGGAATCTACAGCAACATCCACAAAAATGTTACCGTAACCCTTGGTGGAACGGCGAACCAAATCGCCGTAAGTATTGGAAAGCGTGCTGCTGACTTTTTGAGTACTCTTAGCAGAAGGATCCAAAATGTTATTTCCCAAGAAATTCATTTTAACCACCTGACCGGTGTTTCCTTCTGCAGCAGAAACTACTGCAAACACAAAGCCAAAGTCATCCACCACAAGGTTTTCAAATTCGGTAGGAACAAAGGTGATGAACGAATCATCAACATCCTGACCGAAGAGAGAACGGTAAACACGTCTCCAAGCCAATGCCATCATATCAGCAACGTTCATTTCTACATCGGGAGCACCGAAATAGCGAAGGAAGTTGCCCTTGGAATCAAATTCCATAATACCGTCCAAAGTACTGTTACTGATTACATACATGGACATATTTTTAGCGATAGCAATTTTGGAAGGCTTGAATTCACCCTCAAACATCTCGGATTGAGGAGTGGCAATAACCTGAATAATTTCACCGGTACGATTATTGTTTAATTTAACAACGTTCTTATTACCGGTATCACAAACATAAACATAGCCAAGTTCATCCACGACCAAGCCTTCAGGCAAAGTCATCACATAAGGGGCTCCTTTATAAGTAAAGGAAGAAAGTGAAGCCAAGAGTTTAAAGGAAGAATCGAAGATGTGGATACGTGCGATGTTTTCAGTTCCGTAATAATCCAGCAAATAGACTTCGTTCTGAGGGCTGACATAAACATCAACTGCGGTACCGATATCACCGATTCCCAAATCCTTACCGTTTAAAACCATTTCAGGAGAATAAACAGCAGGAGTTTCAATGGATTCACCATAGTAGTTGTAATCATAAGCAGTATACGGGGTATATGCGGATACAACTGCCGACAGCATCGAGATCATCACCAAAGCGATCAAAAATGCCGAACCGACTTTTAAAATATTTTGTTTCTTCATTTGCATCCACACCTCCTTAACCCTTAATACCGGCGTGAGCCATTGTTTTTACAGTACTACTTTGCGCTAAGATAAAGAAGATGATCGGCGGCACCATCAGCAGAATGGATGCAGCATAAGCCTCACCTGCACGCGCCACACTTCCTGCGGCCGTAATTTGGCTGAGTGCGGAAGGAAGCGTTTTAAGAGTCTCTGTATAGATATAGGAAGTAGCGGTTGCATTCCAGTTTCTTTGGAAGGAGAAGATTGCCAAAGTCAGCCATGCAGGTTTAACCGAAGGCATCACGATAGACCATAGAATCTTCCACTCTTCAGCACCGTCAATTCGCGCAGCTTCAACCACTGCATTCGGAATCTGAGCGATATTCTGTCTCAACAAGAATACACCCATTGTTGCGGAAAGTTCAGGAAGCCAGAAAGCAAAATAAGTATCAATAATTCCCAATTTGGACATTACCAAGTAAACAGGGATCTCGGTAACACCACCGGCAAACAGCAAGGACCAAACGATCATTTTGGAAATACCTTTTTTACCGGGGAATTTATTCTTTGCCAAAGGATATGCAGCCATTGCTGCGGCAAGAATATGGATCACGGTACCTACCACGGTATTCAGAATGGTATTGAACACATATCTGGAGAAAGGCACCCAAGCGGTTGACGTAAGATCAAACAGCTTTTTGAAGTTCATCAAGGTGGGTTCCTTCGGTAAAAACCGAGGCGGGAAAATGAACAATTCGTTATAGGGCTTGAACGCCTGTGCTACCGAATAAATCAGGGGCAGGGCCATAAAGCTTGCATAGAGAGCGAGCAACAGATAAGTTGTAATGTCACCAACTACGGAAACTTTAGTTCTTCTTAATTTAGTTGACATAATTTTTCACTCTCCTTTCCTTATTCATCCGAGAACCGGTCAAGAATCTTATTGATGACGGCCTTGGTGCCGAGCATCAATGCGAACAAGAACACAGCGATTGCCGAAGCGTAGCCGAGCTCGAAACGGGTGTTACCAAAGTCGGCAATGTGCAGAACCAAGGTATGACCTGCATAGTCAACAGAGGGGTTACCCAGCAGTGCGGAAGAAATACCACCCACAGCAAATGCGGAGGAGATCTGCATAACCGCACCGAACATCAACATACCGCCCATCTGAGGCAGGGTGATATAGAACAGTTCTTGGAAACGGTTGCGCACACCGTCGATGGCGCCTGCCTCTGCAAGAGAGGGATCCAAGTTCTGCAAACCTGCAACAAAGGAGAGGAAGCCGGTACCCAAAGAGCACCACAATTGAACGATAATAACGATGGTCAACATATAATCGGTATTGGTAAGCCAAGCAATAGGCTCATCCATCAAACCGATGTTCATCAAAACAGAGTTTACCAAACCGTACATATCACTGCTGAACAAATACTGGAAAATAAAGTAAATGTTTGCCAGAGTCGGAGCATAGAACACCACGGTGAAGAACGCTCTTCCTATAGGAGGCAGGTCATTGATAAACCAAGCAAAGATGAAGCACAGCAGATAGCTGACCGGACCGGTGATGATTGCGAATTGAAGGGTATTCTTCAACGCGATCATAAATACATCGTCTTCAAGGAACATTCTTAAGTAGTTATCCCATCCGATAAAAACGGGATCGTTCAAGATATCATATCTCGTGAAAGAAAGAACCATGGAAGAGAGCACCGGAAGTACCGTAAACAGAATAAAGAAGATCAGAAACGGCAGCAACATAAAATAGTTGATTCTGTTATCAACCATTTCTCTGAAGGTCCAAGCAATTTTCTCGGAAAAGGTCAGTTTTTTCTTTTTTAACAGCTCGACATTTTGTTGTTTTGCTTTAGCCATTATTTATTCGCCTCCTCCGGTACAGACAGATGATATTCGGAACGCTTACGCCAAATCTCATCATTAATCTGTTCATTATAATAAATAAGTTTCTCACGAGGGTTGGTTTTGTTGTTGGTAACATTACGGAATGCGTTAATGATGTTACGGCTTACATAATAACCACCAACCAACTCGGGATTCTCGCGAATCCACTGACGCTGCTCTTTAATTACTGCAGCTTCTTCGGTCGTCCATTTGATCTTTTCAAATGCTTCTATATTTGCAGTTGTGTATCTTGCCACAGAACCGATCGCCATTTCAATACGGTTACCGTATTCGCCGGCCGTATCAGCAGAAGTCCACCATTTCATAAAGGTCCAAGCGTCTTGCAACTGCTGCTCACGCTTTTCCTCATTTTTGATACTCATAATGGTTTTAGACACGATCATTGCACCACTCATGCCGGTAGACTCTTCAGCATGGTTCACAACACCGGTTTCGGGATCCAAGGTTCCGGGAATGGGAGCCACATCCCAAAGACCGTTCAGTTCAGGTGCAGATTCCTGCAAATAAGTAATATTGGAATAACTGGTGCTGACCAAAGGCATCTCACCGTTACGGAAACGGCTGTACCAGTTATAGTCCGTAGGCAGATCATATTGGAGATAGTAACGAGTCCATTTTTCAAATGCATTTACTGCATATTGCTCGGTAAAGTTGGTAACTGCACCGTCTTCTCTGTAAGGAGTGTGACCACTCTGCAAAATCAGAGAGAAGAAAGTACCGCCACCCAAGTTGGTATCCAAACCAACGGTCATGTTGTTTGCCTGAATGTAAGGAAGAATGTTATCCAGATCATCCCAAGTCTTGGGAGCGGAAATGCCAAGCTCTGCAAAGATATCCGTACGATAGAAGAGCATATCGAAGTTTTGAGTCTCGGGCAACGCAAACACCTTTTTGATGGGTTGACCGTTATCATCGGTAGTGCTCAAGGTATACGGAGTCAAAGCATAAGTAGTAAATCGCTTGGATACTTCCTCAAAGTCCTCAAACTGGCTGATGTCATAAACTGCATTACGAACACCCAAGTTCATAGGCTCGGAACGAGATACATGAAGGGCAATATCGGGACCGCGGTTTGCTACGATCGCCTTGGAAAGGATGGATAAAGGAACCAAGGATACATTCACAGAAATATCAGTCTCAGGAGAGAAGTTGTTATCACAAAG
>JAZQET010000076.1:0-6678 GCA_045539135.1 Eubacteriales bacterium
GCTACTCCGGAAATCAGAAAAACATCTTCTGATGTATCTGTTACCTCTTTCTCTGTTGCCGTTCAGCGCCAGTATAAGGGTCCGGATGGTAATTATCCCACCGATTTCATCAACTGTGTTGCTTGGAGAAATACCGCCGATTTTATCTGCAGATATTTCGAAAAGGGTAACCTGATCGCTTTGGTCGGTTCCCTGCAATCACGCAGTTATGAAGATAAAACCGGTGCGAAGAGAACTGCCTTTGAGGTGGTTGCCGACGAGGCTCACTTTGTAGAATCCAAAAAGGACTCTTCTCGTCCTGTTGCGCCCGAATTTAAGGCTCCGCCCGTAACCGGTGGTAATACCGTTGAATTCGAAGAACTGAAGGATGACGAACTGCCCTTCTAATCTTATAAGGAGGATTTAGCTGTGGAAAGAGAAAAGAATTACAGACCCAACAGAAAGCCCAGACGTAAAGTTTGCGCTTTTTGCGTGGATAAAGTAACTGAAATCGATTATAAGGATACTGCTAAGCTCAGAAAGTATATTTCCGAGCGTGCAAAGATCCTGCCCCGCCGCGTAACCGGCACCTGCGCAAAGCATCAGCGTCAACTGACCGTTGCAATCAAGCGTGCTCGCGTTATCGCTCTGCTGCCCTACGTCAGCGACTAATCAAAACGAAAAAGACCTCCCATCGGGAGGTCTTTTATTTTATCTTTTTCACAAAATCACAAAAGGATTGAGGATCAAACCGACGGTTCAATTCCTTTAATAATGCTTTGTTCGAAAGGTGCGGAGGTAATTCCAATGCCCGAAGCAACGCTTCCTTGCGCTTGCTCGCTCCTTCGGTACCGGTAAATCCATACTCATATAACTGAATCGCACTAATGGCAGTTCCGATCGGTTCCGCGCGAAACTCTTCAAATAGCTTTCGTAAAGTAGCCGCATCCATCCCCTCAACGCCCAAAAAACCTTCTTTTGAATAGGAGGTTTTTCTTTTTTCTTTTCCTTCAATTGCCGGAATATATAATGGATACAGTTCGACGCCTTGAAGCAACCGTTGCAAATGAGAGCGGATCACGCCGCCCGCACTGTCGGGATCGGTCAATAAAATCGCTCCGTTTTTCTGCGCCATGGCCCGAATCGCCTTTTGACGTTCCTTATCCTTAAAAATACCAAATCCGTCGCAAGTCAGAATGGTAGCGTCTATGATGTTTTCCAAGGCAATCTTATCGTATTTACCTTCAACGATCACAAGTTGCTGAATGGGTATCTTTTTATTCATGTTCCCTCATTTGAAATGCCAGCAATTCAGCGGCAAATCCATAAATCAAATCCTTTTTATTCAAGCCCGAGGTTTTTAACTTATGATCCAATTCGCGGCAACGGCGAATGCCGTCCAATGCTTCCCCCTCTTTCAAAGAAGAAGCAGAGCGCATCACACGGGCGGCGGCATAGGGACTGATCCCGCAAAGGGCGGCAAGCTCTGCCGAGGACTTTCCTTCCTTCAGCGCCATTTCGCCCCGCCAAAGATCAATATAAGCACGGTAAAACATTCCCGCGATCACAGTGTCGTCGGTGCTTTGTCCGTATAAATCATGAAGTGCTTGCATCAAACCGTCAAAATCATGTTCGGCCAATGCATTAGAGATGGCAAACCAAGAAGCATTTTCCTCCGGTGCAACCATTCGATCAATCATCGCACGGTCAATGGACCCTTGCTGAACATAGTCCATCAGTTTTTTCAGTTCACTGTTTACCCGCAACATCGAACCGCCGGTCAATTCGTATAAATACGCACAATCGGCAGCAGAGATCTCAATTTGACGTTCCGCAGCCATTCGACGGATCCACGCAGTCATTGCCTCCGGCTTTAACCGTTCAAATTTAACAATCTCTCCTCCCCTTTTCTTGATCAAAGACTCCAGCGCATTTGCTTTGCCCTTTTCCTTGGCATGGTCGCGAAAAAGAACGGTAACACCGGGCGCAATGTCCTCCAAAGCGGCAAGCAATTTCTTTTCATTTTGCCCCTTCAAAAGTCCGGAATCCAAATCGGTAACCACCACCAATTTTTTCTCAGCCATCACAGGGTATGCGGAGCAAGCATCGGCCAAGAAATCAAAATCAGGCTTTTTCCCGTCCATCTCAATATAATTGAACTCCGGCAAAACTGCAGAACAACACTCTTTCAAACGATCCGAATAAAGATCGATCAAGTATTGCTCTTCCCCGCTAAAATAGTACAGTTCCGAAAAGACCTCGGTTTGTATTTGTTTTTTCAGCGCATCAATTGTCATAGATGATCCTTTCCAAAAAGGTCCCGTCCGTTCGAAAAAGGACAGTTCCGTCTGTTTGTGTATTATATACTTCCGTACTGATGGTTTCAAGACGCTCAATTACGCTTTCTTCAGGCAATCCATAGGGATTTTCGCCCGCAGAAATCACCGCAATTTCAGGCGAAAGCTTCTTTAAGGTCGGATAGATCGAAGAAGAGTCGCTTCCGTGGTGCGCCACCTTCAAAAGGGTACAATCCTCCATATACGGGAGTAAAGCCATCTCCGCTTTAGCTTCTATGTCACCCGTAATAAAAACGGAAGTAGTCCCAAACTCCACTCGGTAACAAACACATCGCTCATTTTCTTTTTCAAGATTAGAATCAAAGACCGCACCCGCAATCGGGGTTATTACAACATCATCCAAAACCGTAATGGGCGAATTATCGGAAATGGTATAAGAATTCTGTGTTGTGATCATCGCATAGATCTCTTGGGAATCCGCATTTAATTCGGGATAGATAACTCGATCAACATAGGCAGCGTTTATCAACGTTGAAATTCCGTTGGTATGATCATTATGAAGATGGGTAAAAGCAAGAAGTTCCACGGAATAAATATCTCTTTTTCTCAAATATTCAATCAGATTATACCGCTTTGAAGAGGAGCCGCCATAGTCAATGATTACAGCACGATTCCCTTTTGAAATAACGGTACAATCCCCCTGCCCCACATCCACAAAAGTAATCTCAACATATTCTTCCGGCTTCCGCGCATTGCGAATGGCGCTATAGGTACCGCAAAAACACAAAAAGACCAAAAGCAATGCCATAAAGCTGCGGCGCTTATCGTGAAAAAAGTGATATAAGCTGACACCAAGCATCCCGAGGAACACCACCAATATCAAAACACCTGAATAATCCAAGGAGGATACACCTGCAAAGGGTAATTGAGCCAAAAATTTTGATATTACATCGATTACTAAATAAAGGATATCACAAAGCCAACCCAAAAGGATGCCCACATATGGAATGAAATCAACCATCACCATCAACAACCCTAAAATGAAAAAGGCTTGAATGGGCATAATCAAAACAGCATTCGCCAGAGGTGCGATCAAACTGACATAACCAAACACCGAAATAGTAATAGGCAAGGTGGTAATTGCAACACCTACCGATGCGGCAATAATACCGGTGAATTTACGATATACGCCATTGAGCCGCGGACTGCGTTCACGCAATATTTTCGGAAACAAAAAGGTTTCGATCGGGGCGCGCAAAGTGATCATACCAATGGTTGCCAATACACTTAACAAAAAGCCGATATCCCGCACTGCAAAGGGTTGAATAACCGTAATAAGCAATGCTGCCACCGAAAGCGAAGTGAGCCCATCAGCGATTAGATCAAAGGCCATTCCTATAGCCACAAAGATCCACATCACACACGCACGAACGCAAGAGGCGGGAAATCCCACCAAAGCCGTGAAAAAGAGTGCCACAAAGATTCCCATCAGATACCGCACACGATAAGGAATCTTCAGAAATATGCAAAGAGCATTAAAAAACAGCAAGGCATAGGTCAAATGCAATCCGCTGACCGCTGTTACGTGAGAAAGCCCAATCCGACGCAACGAAACTTTCAAATTAGGATCCATCTCCGATTTATCGCCGAAACAAACCGATTTCAAAAAGCCTTGGGTTGCTTCTGCTCCATGGGAAATTCGATTTTGAACCGAGGATTGAAACTGTGCAAAGGATTTTCGCCAATTAAAGTGCTCGGGCGATACTACGGTCAGATGATTTGCATCCGAAAAACCGCTGATCACCACCATTTCTTCCCGCCCTCTTCCGAAATCAATCGGGCTTTCAAAAAAGGAAACAGTTCCCGAGATTGAGCTGCCGAGTTCTATGAATGGATCATATGCGTAGAGATACGCATAAAACGGATAAAAAGATCTTACTTCGTTTCCATTGATCGATTCAAGACGGATCTTATAGCTTGCCAAGGTTTCGGAAGAGTTCTTCCCTGCATCAACTACCGTACCACTGACCGAACACACTTGATTCACCAATAAACGTTGAATCTTCAAGGCGGGAATTTCTGCCGAAGCAAATAAACCCACACCCAAAATCCCCGCAAGCAGGCAAGCAATCACCGTAAGACGCAAAGAAAACTTAATAAACAAAAACGGCACGAAAGCAACCAGTAGAATAACCGCAAGAATAAGCGCACCGCGAAGCCCAAGAAAGGTAGAGAACAGCAATGCACCCACAAACGACGTGAGTACCCACATTAAAAAACGCCCTGCCATTTTACCACCTCTCAACAATATATTTCATTATATATTATAGCGCATAAAATGTCAAAAGAAATCCCCCCGATTTCCGGGGGGATTTCTTATTCAGCTTTATGATTCTTTTCTTCTGCATTCACCGCAAAATTTCGCGCGATCTCTTCCAGTTCGCTTCTGGTATTGAAAGAAACACCTGCCTGCAGAATGTCCTCCCGCAACCATTTGGGAAGGGTATTAAAAAATGCTTCTGCTTCACTATTCACAAATACTCACCTCAAAGGTAGTATGTGTGGGTTCTAAAGAATTATACAGATCAAGCCTGCGCTTCCCTCATTAATGATGCGCGACAAGGTCTCTTGCAATTTAAATCGGGCATCATCGGGCATTCTTGACAATTTATTATGTAAACCTTCGTTAATGAGATCATGTACACTCTTTCCGAAAATATTGGATTCCCAGATCTTGGAAGGATCCTCCTCAAAATCGCGCAATAAATAATCAATCAATTCTTCCGACTGACGCTCGCTTCCAACAATGGGAGAAATCTCAGTTTTGATGTTGGCTTGAATAATGTGATAAGACGGCGCTTCAGCGGCCAAACGAACCCCAAAGCGACCACCTTGCTTGAAGATTTGCGGCTCACCCAAACTCATTTCTTCGGTAGCGGGAGAAACAATGCCATAGCCTTTTGTTTGGGCTTCCTTAAAGGCATCTTTAACCTTATCATATTCCGCCTTGGCGGAGGCAAACTCGCGGATCATTGCCACCAAATCACCATCGTTTTTGATTTCTACGCCTGCCGCTTCACTTAACACCCCATAATAGAGTTCAGGCTTCAATTCGATCTTTAGGCCGGCACTGCCTTCACCCAAATCGACGTTCTCGATTTCGCAACGGGTCAACGGTTCCTCTTTTGATAGATCCATCGCCATTTTTTTGACGGTACGCACGCGATCAATGCCCTTAGCGCTTTCCAAAATTCCCGTGTATACTTTCCTCTTCAGCCAATGCTCTTGTTCCAACCGACCGACCCAAGAGGGCATATCGATCACAATTTCTTTCAGAGGAAACTCCAACAAAACGGTTTGAATAATTGTTAAAATCTTTTCCCGATCCAACTCCAAGCAATTAAAAGTCAGCACAGGAACATCATATTGCCGCGACAGACGCTCCTTCAATTCACGGGCGCTTTCACTTTCGGGAAACATAGAATTAATAAGCACCGCAAAAGGTTTATCAATATTCTTAAGTTCCCGAATAATGCGTTCCTCCGCTTCGGCATAATCATCTCTGGAAATTTCGCCGATACTTCCATCGGTGGTAATCACCAAACCAATGGTGGAATGCTCACAAATCACCTTTCGTGTTCCGATTTCAGCCGCATCCTGAAAGGGCATTTTTTCTTCGCTCCACGGGGTTTCCACCATACGGACTTCCCCATTCTCGGTTTGCCCCATTGCGCCGTCCACAACATAGCCCACACAATCGATCAAGCGCACATTAAACCGTGTGTGATCCTCCATCACGATCTCCACCGCTTCATCGGGGATAAACTTGGGTTCGGTGGTCATAATCGTCTTCCCCGCGGCAGATTGGGGCAGCTCATCAATAGCGCGTTCACGCTTATGCTCATTGGAAATATTGGGGATCACCAAATTCTCCATGAACTTTTTGATAAAAGTGGATTTTCCTGTACGTACAGGTCCAACCACACCGATATAGATATCCCCGTTTGTTCGTGCGGCAATATCCTGATAAATGCTTGTTTTGGTCATTGGGAAACCTCCATACTTCCATATTCTTTGTATATGGATATGAAGGAATTCCCTCAATTATGCATCATTGAAATAATGCCTCGATCAAACGCCGGCTTTCTTGACGTTTTTTCTCTGTTTCATCAGAATCCAAAAGATAGGATTCCCCATCAAACAGCAAAATATCGCCCTCTCGAACTTGGGGCAGTTGGCTTTTCGGCACATCCTTTACAGTACCGTTTTCCTCAATTAAAACCGCAATGTTCTCTTCTAAACGATCCACAGAATATTTTATCATTATACTGCCTCCTGCACTTCAACTTTGTTTCCGTCCGTATAAACAGTGACCGTACCACTTAAATCGGTTCGGTATATT
>JAZQET010000077.1:0-5448 GCA_045539135.1 Eubacteriales bacterium
GTTGGCGATCTGCTGAGGATATGCTACAAGACCATAGGCACAAATCAAGATCGTACAGTAGTACGATTTAATATATCCGTCACCAAGCAGCAACGTGATAAACTCTTTTCCCATTGCACAAAAGCCGATAAACATTAGGCCGTACAGCAGAAGAATAAAACGGCCGACCCTTGTCATCAACCCGCTGATCTGCTCCCCTTTTTGCACCTCTTCATTTTTATCCATTCGTGTCAAAGTAGGTAAAAAGAATCCGTTAAGCGCATTTACAAACAGATAAATATAACTTTCAAGAGAAACCGCATAGCCAAAAATCGCTATTTCAGCAGTTCCGGCCACCATCCCCAAGACCGAGGGCTGGAGGGTAAGGATAAAACGAATCGCCAGGGAAGATACCGATGCCCAAAAGGAAAACAGCATCATCTCTTTTAGGTAAGAAAAATCCTTATACCTAAGATCCGGGTTCATATTTGTTTTCTTCCTAATTACATAAAGGCGAACCAAAATATGAAGAATACCGCCCAGCAGGTTGGCGGCGACCAAAGAATACACGCCCCATCCGGCAAACAGTGCCGTTACTGTAAGCGTAACGGTTACGATCTTATGAATAAACCCGCAAATCTTAGATTCAATAAATCTTTCATAGGCATGAAGAATTCCGTCCGCCGGAATAAACGGAAAAGTCACCACGCAGTTTATGGCAGCAATGATATAAAGCACCTTGAATTTTTCAATTTCCGTAGCGGAAAGTTCCGGATAGATCCAACCAATGAAAAAATACAAGCTGATGAATATAGCCAGTAGCAGCGCCGTGATCAGCAAATACAGCTTTAGAACAATGCCAACGGTTCGATCCGCTTTTTTCTGATCGTGATCCGCCAAATGCTTGGACACGTATTTCTGAACAGCCATACCCAAGCCAAAATCGATGGTGAAGGTGTTTATCAAGGACATCGCAAGCGTGTACAGTCCGTAATCAGAACTGCCGATCGAGCGGATCATCCACGGCGTATAAACGATGCCGGTCACAATATTTACAAAAATCGTAAGATATGAAAGAAGCGCACCGATTTTGATTTGTCCGTTTGTTTTCATTCAAATAGTCCTTTTACTCTGCCTTTGATCTTCCTCAATACAACGCCGTATTTTCCAAATTTAAAAAAGCCTTTATATGCCGCTTTTATAAAACCGTGACGTTTAAACTCTCCCAAAAAAAGATCACGCTGTTTCTTCTTTTCCGCGCTGATTTTTCGAGGAACGAAATCATAACTGCCGTCTTTTTCTTCCAACGGTATGAGATTCACCCGATCAAGCTCGCTCAAAATACGCTTCCCGAGCGTAGTATGTGCGACAACCAAGGACATCCCTTTTTCATCGTTCGGGATGCCAAGCTTACGAAAACCCCAAAAATCCGCAATGGTAATATCTGCAGAACGCTTAGTCGTAAACTTACATTCCAAGCAGGCTTCATTCTTTGTTTGTGAAGTAAGATAAAACAGAGCATAGTACGGGTCATACTCATACCCGGAACAATATCTCTTCCCGTTTTGGAATTTCACATGAACCGTACTCCTGGACCAGCCGTTTTCCTTACTGCGAAAATCAACAGATTCTACCTTTGAACCATATTTCTTTTCCAACCATTCGATATACTGATCATAATAATCAGGTGAAGGGACTCCACCACACAAAAAGTCCAGCAAAATTAAATTTTCATTCTGTCCAAAGATATTTCGTGCCGCGGCGATCTGGCAGGGGGTACCGGTAAGCAGCACTTTTTTACCATTTGATAACTGCTTTCGAATTGCACGATATAAACCTGCGGCATTTGCTTGAACATATTTGCTTTTTTGCAATGCATCCACCGCGCAATCTTCTGTAGATGCCATCTCTACCACATGGAAATCTGTGCTGTATTTGGCACCGAATACCACACCGTTCCGTATCAGAGCCCAGTCTGCCAGTCCACGAAAAAGCCCACCCGAAGAGGATGCGGCACGGATAGCTTCATCGGTATGCCAGCCGTAATAATAAGATGGGCTGTTGGTTGGAGCTTCTGTATAGAGAGCCGGACAACTCTTTACACATTTGCCGCAATCAATACATTGCTCCGCTTGCAGGGATGGAACGTAAAACCCGTTTTCATCCTTCACGATCTTTAAAGCCTCAACAGGGCAGATATCTACGCAACCTGCGCACCCGAAACAACTCTTTTCAACTTCCGTTATATTCATTTTATTTCTCCGACTCTTTTTGGAGTGCGATCGATTCCTTCAGATATGCCAAGGATTTTTCCTGTGCCGCTTTGATCATCTCCATAACAGGATCAGGATCAAACTGTGCTTTTTTAAAACTCATCTCCAAGGTGTCGTGATCCTGCAGATCCAAATACCGCAACAATGATTGAATCCTGGTAGGACAATGTTGACCTGATACCGCAATAAAAGGTTTATTCAATATAATGGATAAAGCAACACCATGAAAAGAGGAAGCAACGACCATTTCGGCGCACTTCATCAAATGCAAGAATTCCTCCGGAGAAGCATCCATAACCACCTGATCGGCAAAAGACGGCTTGCGCCCGCTCAAGGTCACCAAAACCAAAGGCAATCCGGTTTCCTTCTTCAATTGAAGTAATTTATCATTGTTCTTTTTATCCCAGTTGATCAGATACAGTAAAATATAACGCTTATACTTTAATGCCTGATAAGGTACTGCCATGGATTCCCACGTTGAACGGGAAACCAAAAAAACAGGATCGATGTGATGGTGCACCTTTTTATTCGTCAATGGCGCAACGATCTCAACCACAGTATCCTCTCGCACCGAAACTGCATCATAGCGTGCCACGTTCCTTTCAAAAAATGCTCGATTCTTTTCCGGGATCTGTTCATAGCCCATACTTGCGGCATAGGAAATGATCGTTTTATCTGCAGATACGTAAGGAAAAAAGAAATCCTTACGCAGGTTTCTCGGATTCCATACCTGATCACTACCGGAAAGGTAAACATCCGCCATCGGCGGATTCTTCAAAAGCTCTTCATAAGTATCATAGCAAACTCTGTTTTGTGTTTTTTCTTTAAAATCCAAAAACTTTCTTTCGCGAAGATCACGTTTGGCACGAGTGGAAATCGAAAGGATCGAAGCAACGAAGTTCTTAATACGGTTCTTTAAAGAAGGCTTTATCGGGTTGTTCCCTATGGGATTCACAATGGTAACAAAGCGAACGTCATGTCCTAATTTCTTAACTGTTTCGGAGAGTGCAAAAGCTTGGAATACCCCACCGTAATTATTTTTCGAGTTATTAAAAGTGGAAATTAAAACGCGCTTTTTTTCCATCGATTTCAACCTTTCTTATTCTGCAAGACTGCACACCCCGTCTTGGTACAAATCCACCCGTCGCTCATCCTTTAATACAGCGTCTATCAAGCCTAACAGCTTTGCAGCGGCATTCTCAGCGCACCATTCTTGCGTGATGGTATTATAGGCTTCACGCCCCATAGCACGACGTTGCTCTGGACGATCCAATAAATGCTTTACTTTTTCGTAAAGATCATCCATATCCCGATACATCATTCCGTTTTGATTCTGACGGATTAAAAACGGTGCGGCACCGACCTCTCTGCTCGATATGACTGCACAAGCGGCATTCATCGATTCATTCAATACCGCACCCCATCCTTCGTTTCGGTCGGAAGTAAACAAGAAGATCTCACTTTCCTCCATGTGCTCCCGCACGGCGTTCGGTCTCATAAAATTCAAAAATTCAACCTCCGCCTGCAAGCCCTCATCAACAACCAGGTGCTCCAAGGCCTCCCTTTCACTTCCTTCTCCAATCATTTTCAAGTGAAAGGAATATCCTTCCTTTTTCAATCGACGCGCCACCTCGATCGGCGCTTCGGGATGTTTTAACGGAATAAACCGTGCAACCCATAAAATAGATGTCGGGTTCTTTTTTAGAAGCAGAGCATCAACGTCGTCGTACTCCTTGGTTTCGGGGAAATAACCGAATTTGAAGCAACGACCGCGAAACAGACCGAATTTTGCAAAATCACCTGCCGTATATGCGCTGGAACACAGCATATAGATTTTTTTATTGCGCGGATTCCAGCGGTGCCAACGCCAATAACGAACAGGGTATCTCCAAAGCTCCAAACCTTTTTTCAAGGGCCTTTCGGAGTAGCGAAACACCACCTTATTCTGATCGATCCGTTTTTTAACCAATTCATTGGGAGCAGAACCTATAATCACAGCATCTGCTTCCTGAATCATCTTTACATAACGTTCTTTTTCAGCGATAAAGCATGCGAAAGACACAACGTATTCGGGATAGTTTTCCATTCCCCATCCCATACTTTCACGCTCAGAATCCATCGCTTGAGTCTCGATGAAAATGTACCCATCCCCAAGTTGATCATACAGTGCATCGGAGAGTGGTTTTTGGTGATGATTAAAATAATTAGATAAAAACACTAACGTTTTAATCATATTCTTTCATGATCCTTTCCGCCTCTTGCCGCTGTGCTCTTCTGAAATCTCCAAAAATCAATCCCCAAAAAGCGCCCATTTCCAGCATCCAGGTATGCACAATAATAACCTCACCCACCGTGGAATTGAAAAAGAAAATGATCAATGACGCTCCATAAGCAGTAGTATATTTATACTACTTCCGAGCCATTTTGAAGTATTCCAAAATCAAAAGCATACACATTGTGACATATGCTAACAACCCGGGAATACCGCAATTATAATATACTTGAAGCAAATCGTTATGATAATGGGGATAGACAAAACCATGCCCAAATACCCATTCAAAAAGGGAAGAATTCTTTGTATCTTCGAGAAAGTCCAACCAGCGGTCAATTCTTCCTCCGCCACCCGATGTACCGAGAGAAAGAAGGCGCTCCCGCCAATCGATCATGCTGTACGACGCAAGAACAAAATTGGCTATAAAGTAAATACCAATAAATAATACCGCCACTAAAAGGAGATTTCGAAACATTCTTGAAACCGTCCTTGAAGCCTCTCGCTGATTCCTGATAACATAGAAAACTAAAACTAAGGCAAACGCTATCAATGCCGTTCTCTTATTAGAAATCAAAATCGTTACAAAAATTATTCCGATACTGCAATACTGCCAGGTCTTTTTTTCATTGAGCAAGGCAAAGGGAAGCAAATAAAGGGAATAAAAAATAGGGTTGAGCGTCTTGATCGATGAGTCTGTCACAAAACTGTTGACCAATTGTAAAAAAACCACCGCCAGGACCGGAATCGTTAACATAGCAGCTGAAATGTATTTTTTTTCGATCCCATTTTGATCGGTGTAATGAAAGAACACCATCATCAAGGACCACCAAATAATGTTATTTACCGCATCGGATGCCAAACCGATGATATTTCCCGAAAAAATCATCAGAGTTGAAAGCAGAAATATCACCGACAATACTGCTG
>JAZQET010000078.1:0-1506 GCA_045539135.1 Eubacteriales bacterium
CATTGAGGAAGGCACCAACTTCGGCGATTATGCCCTTTTCGGCAAAAACTGGCTGGAGGATGAATTTTTGGCGCTTTCCGCCTATAACCTGACCAACTTTATTGAGAGCAACGGCTGGGAGGCGGTGCCCGTTTTCCCCAATCCTTGGGAGTTGGGACCTTCCGGTGTGGCGGTGGCAGAGGGCAGACCCGCCCCCAATGTTTACCCCGATTTTGATTATGCCGCCGTTGCTTGCGGACTTTGCACCCTTTCCTATAATCGGCTGGTCTTTTCCAAGGAGCTTGGCTCCCGCCAGCGGTTCCATATGATCCTCACCGATGCAGAGCTGGAAAGCACCCCCTTATTGGAGGAAAACCCCTGCAATTCCTGCAAACGCTGTGCCGATGCCTGCCCCTTGGGCGCCATCAGCAAGGAAGAGACCGAAACCGTTGAAATTTGCGGCAAAAGCTTTACCGTGGGTAAGGTGGACTATAAAAAGTGCAAATATTGCCAAAACGGTGCCATTGCCAACCGTTTTTCCGCCGATGCAACCCCCGACCGCATTGCCGCCCTTTGCAACCGCACCTGTATGTGTGGGTTGGAGGAGCGGCGCGCTTTGACCAATGCTTTTGAAAATCCCTTCCGCACCGCCGAGCCTTGGAGCATCGGCGGGCAGGACGGTGTGGACCGCTCCGATGAGCAGGCAAACGTTTTGGGCGGTGCCTTCTCCAAAAGCGGAAACAGGGGGCACTGATGATGAAACTGTCCTCTGAAATTTTGAAGGCAAAGGCAAAAGAGCTTGGCATCGATTGCATTGCCATCGGAAATATTGAACGCTTTAAGAACGCACCTGCGCTGATGAGCCCTCTTTCCTATTTCCCCAAAGCGCGCTCGGTGATCGCCATTGCCATGCCCATTCCCCGCGGTGCCAACCGCGGCATTGAGGAGGGTACCCATTGGCATAATTATACCTTCTATACCTATAATAAGCTCAACGCCTTTTTCCGCCCCATTAAGACCTATCAATTAAGCTGTTTTATTGAGGATTGCGGCTATGAGGCGGTGGCACATTATCCCGCGGTGCCCGAAGGAAACGGCACCACCAAAAAACCGGTTGCCGAAGGGAAGCTGCCCCCCGATGTGGTTTGCAGCATCCGTGTGATCGCTGCAGGCTGCGGTCTTGGCGAGATCGGCTGGTCTAAGGTCTTTTTGACCAAAAAATACGGTCCCCGCGTGCGGCTTGGTCTGATCTTTACCGACTGTGCGCTGGAACCCGATCCCATTTTGGATACCGGCACCCTTTGCCTTCATTGCGGCGCCTGCACCCGCAGTTGCCCCGGCGGTGCCATTCCCGATCCCAAGGACGAAAGCGCACGAATTACGGTAGATTTCGGGGAAAAGCAGGTTTGGTTCGGGGATGTGCAGATGGGTCGGTGCACCCTCTCTCACCACGGAATGAACAACGAATGCTCCCCCTTCTTGAAGAAAGAATTTCCCAATATGGCATTTGATGTGCGCTCCTCCCAA
>JAZQET010000079.1:0-10599 GCA_045539135.1 Eubacteriales bacterium
GCACCGATAATGCCCGCATCATTGCCAAGCTGCGCAATTTTCAGTTGGGTTTGGGTATCACCGTAGCGGGAGAAGATCTCCTTCATCACATATTCTTTAATGGGACCCAGCAAGGTCTCCCCTTCCCGCGAAATGCCGCCGCCGATGCAAAGCACTTCCGGCTGCAGCATATTGCAGATGCTGGCGATGCCGCAGGCAACGGAATCCAAATACTCCGCCACCACCTTTTTGGCTTCTTCATCACCCTTGCGCATGGCATCGAAGGAGGTAAGTCCGTTGACCCGATCCAAAGAACCTGCGATCTTCCACATCAGGCTATCGGGATTGGCGTTCATATGCTCCTTGGTGGTATTGATCAGACCGGTCACCGAAGCATAGGCCTCCCAGCAACCCTTTCTGCCGCAGCTGCAGGGTCTGCCGTTTTCGGTGATCACCATATGACCCAGCTCGCCGCCCATCCCGTTGAAGCCGCTGTACAGACTTCCGTTGATGATCATACCGCCGCCCACGCCGGTGCCGAGGGTGATGGTGATGCTATCGGTGGTGCCTTTGGCGGCGCCGCATTTGGCTTCTGCCCAAGCGGCGGCATTGGCATCGTTTTCCACGCTGACGGGGATGCCGGGGAAATGCTCCCCAATCCGCTTTGCCAAGGGGGTATGCTTAAAACCCAGATTGGCGGCATAGGTCACCACGCCGGTCTTGGGCGCCACCGCACCGGGGGTGCCGATGCCGATGCTCTTGATCTCTTTTTCGGTAATATGATAGCCCTTCATTGCCGCCTTTGCAGCCTCCACAATGCGGCTGATCACGTGCTCAGGACCTTTTGCCGCCTCGGTGGGGATACTGGTCTTATAAACCAAATTCATCTCTTCATCCACAATTCCTGCGGCCACATTGGTGCCGCCAAGGTCAATTCCCAAATAATACATTACTGCTCCTCCATATTTGCTAAAATCAACTGATTGAGTTCTTCTGCCGCATTATAGCCCAACCGTTTCTGACGGTTATTCATGGCGGCGACCTCAATAATAATTGCCAAATTTCGACCGGGCTTCACAGGGATGGTCAAGGAAGGCACATCCACATCCAAAATATTGGTATACACCGTATCCATACCCAAGCGGTCATAGATCTTGGAACTGTCCCAATTCTCCAGATGGACTTCCATATCAATATAAGCCTCTTCCTTAACCGCACCGATACCGAAGATACGGCGCACATTAATGATACCGATGCCGCGAAGCTCAATAAAATACTGAATATTGGAGGGAGAGGTTCCCTTCAGGGTGGTGGAGGTGACCCGCTTAATGACCACCGCATCATCGGCGATCAGGCGGTGACCCCGCTTCACCAATTCAATGGCGGTCTCGCTTTTACCCACACCGCTTTCGCCGGTCAGCAGAATACCTTCGCCGTAGACCTCTACCAAAACGCCGTGGGTGGTGATCTGAGGACCAAGGCGGTCATTCAGGAAGAAGATACAACTGCTGACAAACTGGGCGGTATGCATCTTAGTCTTAAAGACGGCGATCTTATACTTTTCCGCCATCTCCAGCAATTCGGGATAGCCCTCCAAGCCGCGGGTGATCACCAAAGCGGGGAAACGGAATTTGAAAAATTCTTCAAAGATCTCTCTGCGGCGCTCTTGATCAAACTGATCCAGATAGGTATGCTCTACCCGACCCAGCACCTGAATACGGCTTTCGTCAAAGTAATCGAAAAAGCCCACCAACTGCAAGGCAGGACGGTTGATATCGGTGGAGGTGATCTCCTTATCCAACCCGCCCACAGGCATATAGGCAACTTCCAGATCCATCTGCTTGACCAGATCCTTCAAAAACAGCTTCTTTTCTTGGGACATAGTACCCTCCTTACCCATGCTTTCGATGATCATTATAATAACATAAACAGAATAATATCGATACGATCGGCTCGTTGAAATGCGGATGCATTTCAACCTCCAACTATCATTATAATAGCCACGAACGGAATAATGCCTTGGCATTATTCCTCCGCAAAGCGTAGATTTGCGGAAAATTTTCGAAGAAAATTTGGTGACGGTTATTTCAATGAGGTTGGCTCCAATGAACTTTTTTCAAAGTTCATTGGAGAGGAGCCGATGCGATCGGCTCGTTGAAATGCGGATGCATTTCAACCTCCAACTATCATTATACCAAACTTAACAAGGGTAAGCAAATAAAATGTTTGCTTTTTTATAAAAAAAATGCTTGCATTTCCGAAATGGCTATGGTACAATAATTTTTGCGTAAATGAGGAGGTGTTCATCATGGCCAAATGTGAAGTATGCGGCAAAGGCGTTACCTTTGGTATTAAGGTTTCCCATTCCCACCGTCGCAGCAACAAGGCGTTCAAGCCCAATGTTAAGCGTATCAAAGCAGTCGTAAACGGCACGCCGAAGCGTGTTTACGTTTGCTCCAGATGCCTCCGTTCCGGTAAGGTTGAGAGAGCCTGAGTTTAACAAAGAAGCAAAACGCTGATTCAAAGGAGATCTTTTAGAGATCTCCTTTTTATTTTTTCCCTTACAAGGGGCTGTAAAAATAGTCCGAACCGCAAAGGGCAGGAAATAACAAAGCTTTTTTACAAAGCAATTGCGCAAAAAACAGGAATAAGGACAGAAAATATCGAGCCTTCGATATTTTCTCCCCTATTAAATGCCCTTTGCTACCTCCAAACCGAGCCACTCGGCGTATCACATACGCCTTCGGGTAGCCCGTCGCCCTTGGCGACGGCTCGGTTTGAAGGTTTCAAACAATTTTTTCGAGCCCCTAAAAAAGGCTGTAAAAAATTCGACGAATTTTTTACAGCCTCTTTTTTTATTCTTCTGCCGGTTTTGGATCGGTCACCGGTTTTTGCGGTTCGGTGGGCTTCTCGGTTACAGGAGGAGTCACCGGATCGGTGGTAGGTGCCGAGGGAGTTTCGGGCTTCTCTGTGTTCGGAGCAGAAGGCGTGGTGGTATTGGGGGTTTCGGGCACCAAGGGCAGGGTGGGATCCTTGCCGGGCACGCCGCAAACATCGCAGGTCGCATGGGGCAGGCTATCGGCAAAGAACAAGCCGGTAAAGGGAGTCTTACAGTTTGCACCGGGCACCTTTCCTGTTTCGGCACACACGGTAAATTCCACCAGGCCGGTGGGTTGGTCAAAGTTCTTAAAGGCAAGCCCCTTATGAACGGTGGACATTACATTTCTCCAAGCCATTGCCGCAGGGTTTCTGCCGTTGTAATAAACGGTATCGGGGGTATCGAAGCCGAACCACACACCTGCGGTATAATAGCCGGTATAGCCCACAAACCAGCGGTCTTTATCTCCATTGGTAGTACCGGTCTTACCGGCGATAGCGGTGGAGCCGAAGTTTGCCACCGAGCCTGTACCGTGGGTACAAGCCTGCTGAAGCATAGAGTTCATCAGATCGGCGGTATTCTTTTCCATGGCGGTATTGGACTCTACCCGATTTTCCAAGATCACCCGACCGTTCTGATCGCAGATCTTGGTGAAGGTATAGGGCTTGGTATAGGTGCCGCTATTGGGGAAAGCGGCATAAGCGGCGGTGATCTCCATCACGCTGATGCCTTTGGTCAGGCCGCCCAATGCCATTGCCTGATCGTTTTCATCATATTCCACGCCGCTGACCAGTGTGGTGACACCCAGATTATTCTTCAGGAAATTAAAGGCGGTTTTGGGACCGACTGCGTGGTTCACACGCACCGCCACCGTATTGGTGGACTGATTGACGGCCGCCTGCACGCAGATCATCTTTTCGGTGACTTCATTATAGTTCTTAGGCCACCAAGTACCGTCCTCCTCTTGGCGGACACCCTTATCCAACAGCAGCATACCGGGAGCCACTCGCACTCCTTCGATCTCTACCTTATATTCAATGGCGGGACCATAGGTACCGATGGGCTTCATACAGGAGCCGGGCTGAAGGTAGGAGCGTGTGGCGCGGTTAAGGCCGCGGGCGGTGGTCTTTTCCCCGATGCCGCCTGCCATTCCTACCACGGCGCCGGTGGCATTATCGATCACCACAATTGCGCTTTGGGGTGTTTCTCCCTTGGAAGAGGTAATCTTGGGGAAGTTGGCAGTGTTTTTATAAACGGTATCCACCGTTTTTTGCACATCCAGATCCATGGTGGAATAGATCTGAATACCGCCGGAGAAGACCAAGGTGCGGGCATAGGATTCGCTATAGCCCTTATCATTCACCAAAGCGGCGATCACATCATCGATCACCTGATCCACAAAATAACTATTGATCTCCGCACTGCTGACGGTTTTATCCCCCTCGCCCACATGGAGCTGCAAGGTCTCTGCCTTAGCGGCATCCGCCTCCTCTTGGGTGATAAAGCCCAGCTCTACCATTTTATTAAGAACAGTGTGAGCACGGTTCAGATTGTTTTCAGGGTTCTTAATGGGGTCATAATAGGTGGGGCGATTGGTAATGGAGGCAATACACGCCGACTCCAGCAAGGTCAATTCATTCAGATTTTTATTGAAGTAATGCTGGGAAGCGGTCTGCACACCGTAGCAGTTTTGGGAGAGGTAGATGGTATTCATATAAACTTCCAAGATCTGCTCTTTTTTATATTCCCGCTCCAAATACCAAGCGCGGCGGATCTCCTGCACCTTTCTGCCAACGGTCTGATCATCCTCACCCGAAAGGTTTTTGATCACCTGCTGGGTGATGGTGGAGCCGCCGAAGGTCTTACTGCTGCCGGGGTTGAAGAAATTCAACACCGCGTGTAGGGTACGTTTCAGGTCCACGCCGCTGTGCTGATAGAAACGCTCATCCTCGATGGCAACAAAGGCATCCTGCAGGTATTTGGGAATATCGGTAATATTCGCCCAAATACGGTTTTCACTGGTCTGCAAGGTCTCGGCCTCCACATAGGCACCGTCCTGCACCGCATAGACCACGGAGGTATAATTCAGGGAATTATCTACTTCCGACAGGTCAAATTCATCGTCCAGATAGATGAAGGCATACCAAGCAAAAACCAGCACTACAAAAAAGCAGGTGAGGATGCCGGTGAGCACCACGGCCCAAATGGATTTCCGCAGCCACCAAGGCATAGACTCCCGCCATTTCTTTTTCTCGCGGTTTTTCCGCCCTGCCAAAAAGGCGCGGACTGCGGTAATGATTTTATTCAAAAGTGCTTTTACTTTCTCCAAAACGAGACCAGCTCCTTATTTCATAATATACCGATTTTATTTTACCAAATCTTCCGACATAATTCAAGGGTTTCGGTAAAATCTTCATCTTCCGCGGCTTCGCTTGCGGCAATAACACTGCCAGCCCTCCCTTGCAAGATCACGGGCATAAAGAGAAAAGCCGCCAAAGCGCCGCTGATACTGCCCGAAGGAAAGCAGATAAAGCAGGATGGAGGCACCATAGCGCAGGTAAAACAGCAAGGTGGCACGAAAATGACCCTTTAAGGCACCTCTTCCCACCCTCACCGCCTGAAACACCGAAACATCGGGATATTCCATCAGCACATACTTACACAGAATATAGCGCAGATAACTGAAGAACAGCATCAGCAACACCCCGCACCAAAGCAGCACCGAAAGGGTGATCAGGGCAGGATTTCGGAGCATAAATTCCGCCGCCGAAACAAAGGGGTCCCCTTCTACGGCAAAGATATTCTCCCCCATCACCACCAAAAAGCAAAAGAAGAGCAACACCTCCACCAATGCCGCGCACAGCAGGATCCCCAGCCGTTCCAAATAGATCAGCACCTTTTTCACCACTGCCACCCCCACAGCCTTTGCCAACATCAGCGGGGAGCGAAACAGATAGAAAAGGGTTGCGAAGCGCGCCTCCCCTTCTGCCGAAAGAAGAAAATACCGAGAGATGCCATAGGAGAAGGGAGTATAGACCACCGAGGAGCCCAAAAGAACCAGCAGGGCAGTAAGATAAAAGCCGCGGTTCAGTTCTCCCTGAAGGGCAGAGTAAAAATCTTTATTCCTATTATATAAATAGACACCGCCCAAAAGCAGGGCTAAGCCCGCCAAAAAGGTCAGCATCACCATCGCGGCATAGAGAATGCCGCGCCCCTCTGCCCACGGGGTTTTTTCTTTCTTCATAAGCGCTTCCTTTCAAAGGATAAAATAAAAAAAGGGGGGATGTGCAATTTTTTGCACATCCCCTTTGATTTTTAAGTTTTTAGTTCCAGCCAAACATAATGGTGGTGGGAAGCAAGGAGGCATTCAGGATCTGCATGATGCTTGCGGTATCCTGCGCGGATTCGCTCATCTCACTGGGAGTACCTTCTGCCCAGTCGCTCCAGTTATCCTGAACCAGCGGGTTATAAACCTGATTGCTTACATATTTATTATACATAGGAGCAACCAGCATATCCGCATTGCCGTCAAATTTGGCAAGAGCCAAGATTCTTGCACGGTTATTGGTATACTTTTCGGGATCCAGACCGTTGCTCAAAATGTTGGCATAAGAGAAATCGTTGAGATCGTTGAAGTACTTGGTTACATTGGGATATACTTCGTTGATATCAGCAGCCTTCTCCGCCCAGCCGCGCACGAAGGATACACCGATATTCTCTTTCATATCCTCATAGCGAGCCTTCTGCTCATCGGTCATCTTTTCTACTGCAGGAGTTTCGTTTTCAGCCTTCCAGACCTTCACGAACTCTTCGCCCACTCTCAAAGCAACGGAGGGATTCTCGCAGTTGCGCAGAACGGCAAATCCGCCGCACCAGCCTGCTGCAGGAGAATAAACCTGTCTGATAAAGGAGGGATCGTTGGGATCGCCTTCTTCATCGGCGGTTACCATCTCGGCGAACTCCAGTTCGCTCAAAGCGCGATAGGAATCTTCATAGGTCTCACCATAGGGGTAAGCCACGAAATCCCACTCTGCCTTAGCGGCGGTAGCGGCTTCGCTCACGCTCACCAGATCGCCCACTTCGCAAGCCAAGAAGGAATAGGACTGCACCGCATCGGTGCCTGCATAAGTATTGAACAACTTGCTGTATACGGAACCGGTCTTTGCATCCCACTCGGAAGCATCCACCAGATCGCCCACGAAATTCACACCGTCTGCACCGGTGGTGGTCCAGTACCAATCCTGAACAACGTCAACGTTCTTATTGGCACCTGCGGTCAAGGTATAGGTAGCAACGGTGCTGGTACCGTCCACATTAAAGCCGGCGGCATCTTCCATACCGTACCAAATATCCAGACCCTTCAAAGAGTTGGTTACGGATGCCAGACCTACATTGCTGCCTGCGGTATTGGCCTGCAACATTGCGGTGAAAGCATTGATACCCCAAGTACGCTCGTTATACATAGCAACGGGGTCGGTCACTTCCATTGCACGCAAGGGAACCACAGCGCCTTCCTCATCGATATAAGAGGACTCTGCCAGCTGACCTGCCTTCAGCGTGGTCTTATTGAAAGCCAGCATAAAGGGAGCGCCGATACCTGCAGCAACATAATAGTGCTTTAAGGTGGCATCGAATGCATCTGCAACAAAGAACTTTTCAGTATAAGAAGAAGTATAGGTATTCAGTTTATCACCCAGATCGCGGTTGATATAGGAATCCAGCACCTGAGTAAAGGAGTGAACATCGCCCCAAATGGCATTATCCACATACATCAAGTCCGCCTTATCACCGGAGAGAGCGGCACGACGGCAAGCATTCACATAAGCAGAGCCGGTACCCACCCGCTTCACGATCACGGAGCAGTTATACTGGGCGCTCATTGCCTTGATGGCTTCGCTTTCCTCATCCACGGGGAAATTATCGGGCACCAAGATCTTCACGGTTCTGCCGGAGAGCAGCTCATCGCTGACGCCGGTTGCACTGTTTGCCGCACCGTTGAACTCCTTCACCTTTTTGATCAAATCATCGATCTTGCTCAAAAGAGTATCGGGATCATAAGTCGAGGTAAAGGGAGTATAAGTAGGATCGGGCTCCGAAGGCTCATCACCGGGCTCATCGCCGCCGGGCTCATCGCCGCTGGGCTCATCGTCCTTATTCCCGTCGTCGGTCGGCTCTTTATTTTCGTCGTCGTCCGGTTCGGGCTCATAGACATACTCGGTTTTGATCAGCAAATCCTTTAACTTGCTGCTGATATCGTCCTGATTGTTACCGGCGCCCTTGGGTCTGCCGACATAGTTACAGCCGGCCATGGTGAGCACCATCATCACGATCAAAACGACGGACAGGATCTTTCTGAATTTCATTTGAATACCTCCTGAATGGCGAATACTGAAAAGATATATATAATATATCACATATAGTATAGCACATCAAATTAGGCACTTCAAGTAAAAATTTCAAATTGGTAAATATAAACAATAATTTTACCAAAAGTTTGTGCACTATTTTTTCACAAGCTGTTCTTTTTCCCGCGCGATCAGGAAGCTCAGCCGTGCCCGCACCCCCAATAATTCATAGGCCAAGGCGTCCACCAGCAACGGCTCATTGATCAGCGACAGTTTGGCTTCCAGATTATTGATCTTCTCCCGCAGGCAGATCATCTCCTCACGGGGGGTCCATTCTTTTTTCTTCACTGTTCTTCACCTCACCATCATTTTAGCCTTTTTTCTCTATACTTATTCCCCCGAAACCTTGAAAATCACGTTCTTTTATGCTATTCTTATTAAAAAGCCCAAGAAAGGAGTATTCTTTTACTATGTCCTTCTCTTTTTTGAACCGCATCAAGAATAAATGGGTGCTGTTTGGCCTTTCTGCCGCCGCCACCCTTCTTCTCCTGTGCTTAATTTTTCTGCTGTTTCTGCGGGGGCCCTTTGCCGCCCTCTTTGCCAAGCAGGGAGCCGACGCACTTGCCGCCCATAATTACCCCAAGGCCGCCAACCGCTATGCCCTCTCGCTTCAATTAAAGAAGAATAATGAAGCGGTCTATTCCGGCTATGCCGATGCTCTTTCGGGTCTGCAGGATCACGAAGGTGCCCAAGAGATCTTGGATCTGGGCATTGCCCGCATCAGCGGAGCGGAATCCCTTTACCTGCAAAAAGCCCAACTTTATTCCGCCCAAGGCAAGATCAGCGAAGCCGCTTCCTTTTTAGATGCGGTAGAGAATTCCTATATTGCAAAAAAACTGCAGGATCGCCGCCCTGCGGCACTGATTTATGCCCCTGCCCAAGGGCGCTACGGCACCGCCCAAAAGATCACCCTGCAGGTGCGGGCAGGCGAAACCATTTACTATACCTTAAACGGGGAAACACCCACCACTTCTTCGGCAGTCTATACTGCGCCCATCACCGTGAGTGCCACCTCTACCCTTACCGCCCTTGCGGTCAACGGGGAAGGGTTGGTCTCCCCGCTCCTGAAGCTGACCTATGAGATCGATAATGCCAACGAAGCCATCACCTTTGCCGATGCGAAGATCGAGCGGATGGTGCGTGCCGCACTCAATCAGCAATCGGGTGCCCTTTATGCGGCACGGCTGGCATCGGTCACCGCCCTTTCCAACGAAGGGATCGACGGCGAGATCCGCAGCTTGAAGGATCTGGAATATCTTCACGGGCTGACCTCTCTTTATTTGGACGGAGAATACCTGATCGAGGACTACAGCCCTCTTGCGGCATTACCCGCCCTTTCCGGTCTGACCCTTTCCGATTGCGGCATCAGTGATGCGGAGCTTGGTGCCCTTTCCGCCTGCAGTACCTTAACAGGGCTTTATATTCATAATAACCATATCACAACGTTAGACCCCTTACGCTCTTTGATTTATTTGGAAGAGTTGGATGCCGCCGATAACGAGATCATCTCCGCCGCAGCGGTGGCAGAACTGCCCCTGCTGACTTATCTGAATCTTTCCGGCAACGGGCTGACCCACGCCGAGGAGCTGGCCGGCGCCACTGCCCTTACGGTGCTGGATCTTTCCCACAACCGCATTTCCGACCTGACCCCTCTTGCAGGGCTCACAGAGCTTGCCCAGCTTTCCATTGCGGGCAACACCCCCGGTAATATTAAAAAGCTTACCGCTCTTCCCAAACTGATCTCTTTGGATGTTTCCTCCTGCGGGCTGACCTCTTTAAGTGTGGTCAATGATTTTCCTGCTCTGCAGGTACTCTTTGCGGAGGATAACCAGATCGCGTCTATTTCCACCTTCCGCAAGCCCATCACCGAGCTTTATCTCAACCGTAATCCTTTGGTGGATCTTTCCCCCTTGCAGGGGCAGGCGGAGCTGATGGTCTTGGAGGCCTCCGGCACCCAGATCGATGCGGTGGACTTTTTGGCGGGGCATCCCAAGCTGATCACCTTGGATGTTTCCGGTACCAAGGTCACCGATGCCACGGTTTTGAAGACCTGCACGGCCCTGAACCTTTTGGTCTGCAATGAGAATTGCAAAACGGAAGGATTGGGAGAAGCAGTCACCGTTGTGACGGTATAAAAAAAGACTCCGACGATTGTCGGAGTCTTTTTAATTTTTATACATCGTAGGCTTGGGTATGAGCATAGCGACCTTGCGCATCCCGCACGGTGATGCGGAAAAACTCATCGGCATCCCGCACCTCAAACTCTGCACGGGTCACGGGGGCATCGGGGGTGGTGATCACCGCTTCTGCCCGTCTGCCGCGGGTGGTATAGGCGAT
>JAZQET010000080.1:0-13302 GCA_045539135.1 Eubacteriales bacterium
ACGGAGTAGGGAGCATCAAAGGTGCTGCCCACTACTTCTTCAAACCAAGTGTTGGTGCAGAATTCGCACTTATAGGCCTTCTTTGCCTTTGCAAAGTAGGAAGCAGCTACATCGTTCTCGGGAACGGCAACGGGAGTACAAGCAACATTGGAAGCAACGTGCTCTACGCAACCATCCGCGCTGCAAGTCACACTATGGGTATTGTTTTCCCCTGCGACATAACCAAGTTGATGAGTTGCGATGGTATAAACGGCATCAGCAGCAACGGTCAGATTATCAAAATCCAACACTGCAGGCTGGTCTTCAGCGTCTGCCCAAGTCTCGGCAGCCAGCAAAGCCTTGGTCTCGGCATCGAAGGTTACCTTGCCGGCAACATCGGCAACACCCATCACGGTTTTATCGTCGAACACGAACTTCACAGAAGGATTGGAAGCAACTGCATTAGCAGAAGCAGCCACACCCTTCACTGCATCGGCAGCCCAATAAACACCGTTTGTAGGAACATTGCCGTTCATTTCATTGATCACGGTTGCCAAGGTCAGATTGGTCACCTTCTGATCTGCGGTCAATGCAACTGTTTGCTCGGCATCTGCAACATCGATATATGCATCTGCAACATCGGTGTAAACATTGGAGAAGGTGGGGATCACGCGGTTCGCTGCCGAACCGCAATAAGAGTACAAGCTGCCAAGGACGGCAGGAGTAGCGGTGGTGGAGGTCGCATAGGTGTTTCCGCTCACATATACATTATTTGCGGTAGAAGGAGTAGCATCCAAATGATCGTTGGTAGAATTCAACACGGAGATCTGAGTGGCAGACGCATTGGGGGCCACAAAGGAGCAATCCACTACGGCCACATTATCAAAGCTGTAATCCACGCGAGCATTACGCGCGGTGTTACCCAGCAACAGACCATTGGCATAAGGCAGCTCATTGGCACGAACGATGGAAGAATCATAAATGAAGCAATTTTCCACGTCCACGGTGGTATTCGCATAACCGGCCAACAAGCCAACGCCGATGTTCGCTGCATTCAGCATATTATCCGTGATGGAGGAGCCAACCAAAGAGCAATTCTTGAACAGAACAGGAGCCGCTTTATTTGTAGAGTTCAAAAAGATACCGGCATTACCCGTACCCTCGGGAGCGGTCAGTTCTGCACCAAACACATGAACATTTTCAAAGGTCAGGGCATAGGTTTCCGTCCAATCAAAGACAGCGGGAGCATTGACGCCATTTACCAAAACGCCTGCTAAAGCAAAAGTATACAGCAGTTCTGCATCTACTTTGGGGTTTGCAAAAGTCAGATTCTTCATCTTACCGATCAGGGAGCCGCGGATGAAGGGATGGGTATCCTCGAAATTGGAAATAGTATGACCCAAGCCGTCAAAGCTAACAGTCAAGTTGGTATAACCCTTACCTGCCTGATAACCCCAGCTGAAGCCGGAATACATAATAGAGAACAATTCCTGCAAAGAGTCTGCCGTCACAGAGCCGTCATTCTCTGCATAAACCAGATTGACTCTGTTGCTTCCGCTGGCATCTTCATTGGCATAGAAGTTCGGGGTATACTTGCCGGTGTTTGCATCATAAGTAGCCACCGAGGTATAATCCCAATTTGCCATATCCAGATCTGCAGTGATATAGATGGTATCGGTGGTTTCGAAGTTCCAGATAGCATAACGGGCATCGCCGCTCAAGCCGCTTTCGGGACCGCCGCTGGTGCTGGTGGCGCCGTACTGACGCAGCTTCAATACCTTACAGGTCTTCAGCAATTCGGCAACACTGTTGATCTGGTATGCCGTTACACCGTCGCCGCGGGTAGCGGTGCTTGCCAAAGGTAAGGTGGTGTAGTCCAGTGCTGCAACAGGCAAAGCGATGCAAGCGATCATAGAGATCAGCATCATCACTGCCAGCACAGCAGAGAGTACGCGATTCTTTTTCATATAGGTTTCCTCCCAAATAAAATTAAATTTTAAGGAAAAATTTCGTTGTTTCCATTATAACGCAACAAATACTTTTTGCAAAATGATGTTATGTGACTTTTTCAAAACAAATTGTGAACTATTGACAAAAATACCTTCTTTTGTGCTAAAATAGTAACAAATGAACACAAAAGGAGTGGCATACATAATGAATGTATTACTCATCAACGGAAGCCCCCGCAAGGAGGGCAATACCGCCCGCGCCCTTAAAGAAATGGAAGCCGTGTTTCAGGCGGAAGGATTTGAAACGGTCACCGTGCAGATCGGGCAGAAGCCTTTGGGCGGGTGCATTGCCTGCGGCAGATGCGCCGAAAAGGGCGCTTGCGCTTTTGAGGATGCGGTCAATGAGGTGGCACCCCTCTTTGAAAAATGCGACGGCTTGGTGATCGGCTCGCCGGTCTATTATGCCTCCGCCAACGGCAACCTTTCCTCTTTTTTGGATCGCCTGTTTTACAGCACCCCCTTCCCCAAGACCATGAAGGTGGGTGCCGCCGTTGCCGCCGCCCGCCGCGGAGGGCTTACCGCAACCTTTGATCAGTTAAATAAATACTTCGCCATTGCGGGAATGCCCATTGCCTCGGGGCAATATTGGAACGGGGTGCACGGCAGAGCCCCCGGCGAATGCGCGCAGGATTTAGAGGGGATGCAGATGATGCGCACCCTTGCCCGCAATATGTCCTTTTTAATGAAGAGCATTGCCTTGGGGAAAGCGCAATACGGCGTGCCGGAGCGGGAGCCTATGACCCCCACCAACTTCATCCGCTGAAATGTTCACAAATCGTTCACAGAGCACTGATTGACATTTTCAAGTTCTCTCCTTAAAATATATAAGTGTAAAATTTGGAAAAAGAAGGAAACAATATGCTGGAATTAAAAGCTATCAAAAAAGATTATCCTGCCGGCACCGGCAAGGTGGAGGCCCTGAAGGGCATCGACCTGCAATTCCGCCGCTCGGAATTTGTGTCCATTCTGGGCCCCTCCGGCTGCGGAAAGACCACTATGCTGAACATCATCGGCGGTCTGGACGGCTATACCGCGGGAGACCTGATCATCAACGGCACCTCCACCAAGGAATATAAGGATCGGGATTGGGATGCCTATCGCAACCATTCCATCGGCTTTGTGTTCCAAAGCTATAACCTGATCCCCCACCAATCGGTTTTGCAGAATGTGGAGCTTGCCCTGACCCTTTCGGGTGTTTCCAAGGGGGAGCGCCGCGCCAGAGCCAAAAAAGCCTTGGAGCAGGTGGGGCTTGGCGATCAGCTTTATAAAAAGCCCGGCGAAATGTCCGGCGGGCAGATGCAGAGAGTGGCCATCGCCCGCGCCTTGGTGAATAACCCCGATATTATTTTGGCGGATGAGCCCACCGGTGCATTGGATACCGAGACCAGCGTGCAGGTAATGGAGATCTTAAAAGCCATCTCCAAGGATCGCCTGATCATTATGGTGACCCATAACCCCGACCTTGCGGAGCAGTATTCCTCCCGCATCATCCGTATGCTGGACGGTGTGATCACCGGCGACTCCATGCCCCTTACCGCAGAAGAGATCGCCCAAGAGAATGCACCCAAGGAAGAGAAGCCCAAGAAGAAGGTGAAAAAGCCTTCCATGTCCTTCGGCACTTCTTTTATGCTCTCCTTGAAAAACCTCTTCACCAAAAAGGGAAGAACGGTGCTCACCTCCTTTGCAGGCTCCATCGGCATTATCGGCATTGCGCTGATCCTTGCCATCTCCCAAGGAATGACCGCCTATATCAACGCGGTGCAGGAAAGCACCCTTTCCGCCTATCCCTTGACCTTGGAGGCCTCCACGGTGGAGATGTCCTCCCTGATGAATGCCTTCCTCAATGTGACCAATGAGGATAGCGTCCATGAAAAGGATGCCGTTTATAAAAAAGCCGCCCTCTATGAGATGGTGGATGCCATGAACCGCATCGAGGAAAGCGAAAACGACCTGAAATCCTTTAATGAATATCTAAAGGAAGAGATCCAAAAAGAAGGCTCTCCCCTTTCGGAGGCCGTCAACGGTGTGCAGTATTCCTACGCCCCCGAGCTGCTGATCTATACCGAGAATGTGGACGGCACCATCCTCCGCAGCGATCTGGAGGAGATCATCACCGAACTGATGCTGAAATATATCGGAGTGGATATGTCTGCCATGTCTCAAATGTCCTCTATGGCGGGAATGTCCTCCATGCCCACCATGGGCGGAATGGGCACCACCCTTTGGCAGGAACTGCTCACCGGTAACAACGGCACGCCCGTCAACGACCTGTTGCTGGAGCAATACGATGTGATCCACGGCTCTTGGCCCAACCAATACGACGAGGTGGTGTTGGTGGTGGATGAAAACAATGAATTGGACGATGTGACCCTCTACGCACTGGGTCTCCTCCCCGCCGAAGAGATCGAAAACCTTGCAGATGCCGCCATCAACGGCGCCGAGCTGAAGGAGCAAACTTCCAAAAAGTGGACCTTTGAGGAGATCTGCAACACCGAGTATAAAACCATCCTCAATGCCGATTGCTACCGCTACGATGAGACCACCGGTCTCTATACCGATCTAAGAGAAACCGAAGCGGGCTTAAGATACCTTTACGACAATGCCCTGACCTTAAAGGTCTCCGGCATCATCCGCCCCGCCGAGGACGCGGATACCACTATGCTTTCGGGCAATATCTGCTATACCGCCGCCCTCACCGAGCATCTGGCGAAAAAGGCAGAGGATTCCGCGGTGATCGCCGCCCAGCTGGCAGACCCCCATACCGATGTCCTTACCGGCCTGCCCTTTGACGAGACCACCGGCACCCTCACCGACGCAGAAAAAGAGACCGCCCTGCGGGAGCATCTCACCGCCCTCGGCACCGAGGCAAAGGCGGATGCTTATATCGCCATCAACAGCATCCCCACCGAGGAATTTCTGCAGCAACAGATCAATGCCGCCATGGGCAATATGACCCGCGAGAACATTGAAAAGATGATGGCAGACAGTATGAGCCAGCAGGTCAGCGTCAGCGCCGAAGAAATTCAGGAATACCTTGCCGCCATGAGCGATGAGGAACTGAACAAGCTGGTTGCCGAGATGATGCGGGAGCAGATCAAAGCCCAATATGCCGCCCAAGTGGAAGCCCAAATGGCGGCAATGAGCGATCTGCAGCTGGCCGCCGCATTGGACTATGCACTGCCCACCTATACCACCGCCCAATGCGCTCTTTATTACGATGAAATTATGGTCTTCTCCGAGTCTACCTATGAAGACAATCTGGTGGCAATGGGGCATATCGACCTTGCCTCCCCCGCCGCCATCAACATCTATGCTTCCTCTTTTGAAAATAAAGATGTGATCACCGATGCCATTGATCAATACAACGACGAGGTGGAGGAACTGCAACGGATCAAATATACCGATTATCTGGGGCTGATGATGTCCTCCATCACCACCATCATCAATGCCATCACCTATGTACTGATCGCCTTTGTGGCCATCTCGCTGGTGGTCTCCTCTATTATGATCGGCGTGATCACCCTGATCTCGGTGCAGGAACGCACCAAGGAGATCGGCATCCTGCGCGCCATCGGTGCCTCCAAGAAGGATGTTTCCGGTATGTTCAATGCAGAAACCATGATCGTGGGCTTCAGTTCGGGTCTGCTGGGTGTGGTGGTCACCTACCTGCTCTGCATCCCCATTAACCTGATCCTCTATCACCTGACCGACATTGAAAACCTGAAAGCCTTTCTGCCGTTGCCCGCCGCCATCATTTTGGTGGCGATCAGCGTGGTACTGACCCTCATTGCAGGACTCATTCCCTCCCGCAGTGCCGCAAAGAAGGATCCCGTAGTCGCCCTTCGTACAGAATAACAACTGCCTCATACGCTTGGCGTATGAGGCAGTTCTTTCACATTCGGCATCGCCGAATATTTCACAAGGATCGAAGATCTTTATTTCACATTTTGCCCTTGGCAAAATATTTCACTGAAAAAGACCGCCCATCGGGCGGTCTTTTTTTACATCTTATATGCTTGATAAACATTCCCTCTGGAGAAGACGGTGCAGGGCTCAAAGTATTCTTCGGGCAGGGCGGTAACAGGGGCATCCGGCTTGGTACCCTTGGGCAAAATCCCCTGCTCCACGCACCAATCCATTGCACCCCAATACCGATGAGCGGTCTTGCCGCTCTTTTGAATTTGAGCGTTACGGCGGGCAAGGGATTCCTCCTTGGGGCAAAGGAGCATTGCCAGTTCCCCTTGGGTCATCATCCCATCCAGCCGCAGTTTATTATCGGAATAAACCACGCCCCGCTCCTTGGAGAGGGCGACCAGTTTTTCAAACAGCGGATGGCTTCTGCCCACATCGGCAAAGGGGCTCTCCTCCACCAGCTCCGCCACCGTGACTACCTGATAGCCGTATTCCTTCAGCACCGCCAGCTGTTTGCCGAGTCCGTAGGCCACAGGGGTGCGTTTCATCATATTATACCCGTCTTTTTGGAAGATGATCTGCCCGCAGAAAAAGTCGGGATCCCGCTCCAGCGCGGCTTTAATGGGCTGAACCATGGCATTGATTTCCGCCTCCAGTGCCGCCCGCTCATCGGTGAGCACCGAAGGGAGCCAGCCTGCTCCGTCGAAAGAGGCCGCCATATACTGATAGCCCATCTTATCATAAACATCATAGCTGTTGAAGCCGTCCTGCATGGGATCCACATAGTGGGCAGGGCGGGACATGGTCATTTCATAGCCGTATTTCTCTTTTATGAACGTATGAAGCTTTTCAATATCCTCATAAGCCTTGGGCAAGGAGCCCAGATACTCCCGCGCACCGTACACAAAGGGCTTTTTGCCGAAAATGATATGACGGTAGCCGTGGTTGGTAAGTTGGTGCCCCTCTTCGATGATCCTGCGAATCAGGCGGTCGTTATGCACCGCGCCGCCCTTTTCATCCTTCCCGATATCGGGATAATGGTCATAGCGGGTGCCGCCCCAAGCGGCAGAGCCTAACTTTCCCGCTTCATCGGGATAGTTTTGGGAGGTATCCCCGATGATATCAAAGGTGCCTTTGGCACCGTATTCCTTTAAGGTATCCAGCAACACATCGGTCAGTGCCTTGCCGCCCCAAGCATCGGGCACCGCAGGCAGATCCATGGGGCCGTCGTCAAAGGTCATGGCGCAGATCCGCCGATTTGTTTGGATCCGCTCCAAGCGGCGGGTATAGCAAATATGGGGCTTTTCCTGAATAAATTTCTTTAAGATGCGTTTGCCTTTTTTACCGATCTTGACGATAAGTGACATAGCTCTTCTCCTTTTTCCGCAATCCATCCTCCAAGAGGCATTTCAAATAAAATGCCGCCTGCCGAAGAGGTTTCTTTTTTCCGTTCTTTTGCCCACTGATCCCTACGCTCTTGGCGGCAAATACCGCAGGGGAATGCATCCCGAAGACCGTTCCCTTTCCCGAAAGAAGCGCCTCTTTGAGGTCTCCTCGGCACTCTGTTTCCAGATAGGCATTGCCGATCTCTTGGGGAAAATGGGCATCGCTTCCGCCAAAGAACAGTAAGTGATGCTCCTTGGCAAAGGCATAGGCCTTTTGGTTGGCGGCGCGGTCTTTTCTGCCTGCACGGCTGTTAAAAACCTCCACCCCGTCGATATAGGGCACTGCGTCCGCCAATTTATCCAAAAAGGTAGTATGCTGAAAGGGATGCGCCAGCACCGCAATGCCCCCTTGGGCGTGGATCTCCTCGCAAAGGGTCTTAAAATCCCCCCGCACCACCTCACGGGTCAGAAACAGACCGATCAGGTGCCCGTATTCGGTGGCAAATTCGCCGCCGCGGATCACCTGCACCTCATGGGCGGGGATCTCATCCAAAAACACCCGCTCATGGTCGCAGACGGCGACCCCGGTTAAGCCTTTTGCTTGCGCTGTATTTAAGATCTCCGAAAGGGTCATTCGGCTGTCTGCCGAATGCGCCGAATGGATATGTGTATCGATCTTTACCGTCATTTTCCGAAAATCGTTCCTTTTAAATATTGATAGAAAGGCTTGGGATCCTCCTTGGCATAAAGGGCTTCTTTGGCAAAAAAGAGATCCCGAAGACCCTCCAAGACCTTTTTGACCTGCCCCTTTTTAAGATACCCAAGCAGGCTCAACGTATCGTTCAAAATAAAATGCATCCGCACTCCCGACCGATAGCCGGCAGGGCGATAGAGAACCTTCTCCCCTGCCGCCGCCTTGGCATAGTCGGCAGTAAAGCCTCCGCCGATCTGCTCCGATAAGGGGTAACTGCCCCAAAGGCGGGGGTTGACCTCCAAAAGACAGTCGCCCTTAAATTCCACCATCGCCATTCCGTAAAACCCGAAGGAGCGCAACAGTTGATGGGCCTTTTGGATCAGCTCTTCCTCATAAAAGCTTTCGCAGCAAGCGGAAGGACCGCCGCTGACAGGGTATTCCCGCACCCGCCGATGGCAATAGGCATTCAAAAGTTCCCCGTTCTTTCCCATCAGCAGGCAGGCGCCTTTTCCCTCGCCCTCCACCTTTTGCTGCACAATGGGGCAAGGGTCATATTGCTTCATTTTTTCATAGGCCGCCCGAAATTCCGCCGAATTTTCCGCAATGGCATAGCGTTCCTCCGCCTTCAGCCCAAAGCGCTCCCCGCAATGAGGCTTGATCACCACAGGATATTCTGCGGGCTCCCCGCCATACTGCTTGGGCACTTTAATGCCTAATTCCGCGGCGCGGGCGTGGACCTGCTCTTTATCGTTGAGGGCATCCAGCACCCCAAGGGGCGGGATCAAAAAATCCGCAAGGGGCGCAAAGCTTTCGGGGTCTGCGGCAACCGCCCGCAAACTGTCTGCCCCCGTGCAAAAGAGCACCGGTCGGTCATACTCCGCCAAAATGCCGCGGAGGGTTTCTTTATACTCCTCCGATTTGGCACTTTCCGCAATCGAATGGACGGCGGATACATATTTGGAAGAAAACGCAGGCGGAACGGTACCGCTTTCCGGCACCGTTTGGGTCAGCACCACCCGATACCCCGCCTTTGCCAAGGCGCGGGTCACAGGGATCGCCGAGCGATATTTAGCATCTGTTACCACCGCAGTTTTCATTCTTTCACCTCTTGGGATAAGTATAGCATATCTTTTGGGGGAATGTAAATAGATTTTACAAAGAGAAGAAGGCAAGGGAGAAATGCCGGAAGAGGAAAGAGGGTGAATTTGGCGGTTGGAAACTCCGAGAGGAGTTTTCGACGGTCAAAGAGGGAGAAGGGAGAGGGTGGCATTTCTCTTTATCTTTTGCCTCTCCCTTCTCCCTCACAGCGGGCAAAGCCCGCAAAAGTAAAAGCCGCCCGAGGGGCGGCAACAAAAGGCACTTGTGAAAGATAGCAGAAAGGAAAAAGATTGCAGACACAGGGGATACTCTGCGCCCCTTGATTTTTCGAGCCGCGGGTCGGCGGCTTTTCGAAAAATCGGCGGTGCTCGAGACACGCCTGTCCGCCCGCTCTCTGCGGGCGGCAGGCTCAACGAACTTTTTTGCCAAAGGCAAAAAAGTTCAAATCTCCTGAGTTCCACCAAATAATAAGAGCAGTCCTGTTGGACTGCTCTTATTATTTGGCGGAGAGAGGGGGATTCGAACCCCCGAACGGGTTTAAGCCGTTACACGATTTCCAATCGTGCGCCTTCGACCAGCTCAGCCATCTCTCCACGACTGCCTGAACAGTATACAACAGCCGAAGCCAAAAGTCAAGGTTTTTTTAATAAATTTCCGTTCCGTTTTCTTTTAAGAACTTCAAGCGTCTCACGCGGGTGATACGGCAGGGGATCCCTGCACCGCAAAGACCTTCTTCCAGATAATTGGGGCTCAAGGAGCGTTGATTTCCTGCGGCAAGCTCTGCGGTGATCTGCAGATGCCCCTCTCGGCCTGCGGTCACCTCCACGGTACGGATAAATTCTTTCAGATCCACCGTTTGCTCACTCCGCTTGGTTTTCTTCAGCACGGTGATCGGTCCTCGAAAAGCCTCTTCCACCGCCTCTGCCGCCGCTTCCGTTTGGATCTCCACCCGATAAACCGCATAGGCGATCTCCTTAAAAGAATCTTTAGGCTCATAGATCTCCAGCACCTTCAAAGACGGAGGAAAGGCATCCTTTAATTTTTGGGGATCCAATTCTCCGTCGGGCAACAGGCGGAAATCCAGCAGCTCTCCCTCGCTCTCAAAGCCCAAAGAAAGGGGCTGGGCAAACACGCAATAAGGATGGGGGCTGAAGCCCCCCTTGCTCCAATAGGGGATGCCGCTTCTTCGCAACGCGCGAAGGACGGCGCGGTTTAAGTCCAGATGGGAAAAGTAGACCGCATCCTCGGTCTTGCAGAATTTCATCCGCATATCTTTAAACAACATCGCATTTCCTCCCCAGCATCTTGGAGGCGCCGCAACCGGTGCACTGCTCTTTGCAGTTGGGGGTGGTCTCCCCGCGGTAACTGCGCTCCGCTTCCTTTTTCAAATATTCTTTGGTCACCCCGATATCAATGAAATCCCAAGGAAGCAATTCTTCAAAATCCCGCTTACGGGCAGAATAGAAATCGGGATCCACACCGGCGGCACGAAAAGCCTCTTGCCAAAGCTCATAGCTGAAAAACTCCGTCCAGGCATCCAGCCGCCCGCCCTTTTGCGCCACATAGGCAATGGCAGGTGCCAAGCGGCGGTCGCCTCTTGCCAGAACCGCCTCGATCAGCGAGGTGCGGCAGTCGTGGCAACTCAAATTCAACTGCTTAGAGCCCACCAGCTTTTTCAAAAATTCCTGCTTACGGCGGATCTCCGCTTCGGTATTCTGCGCCTCCCATTGGAAAGCGGTAAAGGGCTTTGGAATAAAGGTGGCAACGCTCAAGGCAATGCGGATAAACCGATTGCGCTTGGCTTTATCGGTATCATAAAACCAGCCGATGATCTTATCGGCAAGGCTCCGCATGGCGGCAAGGTCTTCATCGGTTTCGGTGGGCAGACCCATCATAAAATAAAGCTTCACCGAAGAATTGCCGTTTTCAAAGGCGATGCGGCAGCTATGCTCAATATCCGCTTCCGTTACATTTTTATTGATCACATCCCGCATCCGCTGACTGCCCGCCTCGGGAGCAAAGGTAAAGGTGGATTTTTTCACCCCCGTGATCTTTTCCGCCAATTCCTTGGAGAAATTATCCGCCCGCAGGGAGGGCAAAGAAAGATTGATGCCCCGCGGCTCGGTATAGCGGATCAGCTTGTCCACCAGCGGCTCGATTTCGGGATAATCGCTGGAGGAAAGAGAGCAAAGAGAAATCTGCTCATAGCCGGTATTCTCCAATAGGGTGCAGGCATCCTCCACCAAGGTATCCGCCGCTTTACAGCGAATGGGGCGGAACAGCATCCCCGCCTGACAGAACCGACAGCCGCGGATACACCCGCGGAACAGTTCGATGGTCACCCGATCGTGCACTGCCTCGGTAAAGGGGATGATCTGGTTTTTGGGATAATAAACCTTGTCCAACTCCCCGATGATCCGCTTTTTCACGATGGCGGGGACCCCTTCTTTCAAGGGGGTGAAAGCGGCAAGGGTGCCGTCCTCATTATATGTAGCCTCATAAAGGGAAGGAACGTAAAAGCCCTCCAACTGCGCCGCTTCCAGCAAAAATTCCTCGCGGCTCTTTCCTTCCGCTCTTGCCTTACGCAAAAGGTCGGCAAGCTCCGGCAATGCCTCCTCCCCTTCTCCGATGCTGAAGATATCAAAGAACGGTGCCAAGGGCTCGGGGTTATAAGCGCAGGGACCGCCGCCCACCACAATGTGACGAAGTCCCTCCCGTTCCTTGGCATAAAGGGGAATTCCCCCCAACTCCAGCATATTCAGCACGGTAGGATAGCACATTTCATATTGCAAGGTAAAGGCGATCACATCAAATTCATCCATTGAGGTATGACTCTCCATGGAATACAGGCGGATCCCCTCTGCCCGCATCTTTTCTTCCATATCGGGCCAAGGCTGGAAAAACCGCTCGCACCAAGTGCCCTTTTGCTCATTCAGCGCGCCGTAAAGGATCCGAAGCCCCAAATGGGACATTCCGATATCATAAATATCGGGAAAGCAAAAGCCCCAGCGGAGATCCACCTGATCCAAGTCCTTTACCGTTTGCCCCATTTCACCGCCCACATAGCGGGCAGGCTTCTGCACACTCAGTAAAAGATCACGCATTTCTTCGGTTTTATACGTCATTCCCATTCTCTCCTAATAAACTTACTAAATAAAAACAAATAAATAACAACGAAAGGTTATACCCACTGCTCAAAAATTGCCAAAAAGCAAGTCCAAGCAAAGGAAGCAAACAGCAAAGCCCCACTGCGCGACCGATCAGCCGCCCTTGATCGGGGGTGCAATAAAGTGCCAGCACCGCCCGCAGGATCCGCCCGCCGTCCAGCGGCATCACCGGCAAAAGGTTCATCACCCCCAAGGCGCCGTTGGCAAAGGCGCAATAGGCAAGTTCCTCTCCTCCGTACCAATGACCAAAGAGAGCAAAAAGACCTGCCAAAAGCAGACTCACCAAAGGCCCCGCCGCGGCGGTGATCAACTCCCCTTTGTAGGAAAGCCCGCCCACCGAAAGACCGAACCCCTGCCCTCTGCCGAAAAAGCCCCGCACATCCCCGCCCAAAACACCAATGGCAAGCAAATGCCCGCCCTCGTGCAGAAGGGAAAAGAAAAGGATCAGTAAGGGGTCAAAGGTCCCCTCGATCAGCATATAAGAAAAAAGCAGAAGAAATAACAGCGGCGAAAAGCTAATTCGTTTCATTTAAAGCACTGTCTACCGTAGCGTGTACCTCCGCCGCATCCTCGGGCTCAAAGACCGCCATCAATTCTTCCTTCCAGCGCAAAACCGTCTGCTTGACCTCTGCAAAATCCTGCTTCAAGGGCGGAAAGTCGGTGGTTTCCAAGTAAAAAGCGCCCGCCCCTAAAAACATCAATACGATCAGTAGGGTAATAAAGACCGAGCCCTTCCCCTGCTCCTGCTGCCTGCGGTCGGCTTCCGCCCGCCGCAGCTCCCGCAAAGAATCTCTGTGGTATCCTTCCATCTTCTTCTCTCCTTCACCTTTTTAATCACTAATAGGTTATGAAGAAAAGGCAAGCCGTAGACCTTGACTTTTGGAACATTTTCCATTATGATGGAGAGGATCCCTGCCCTCATAGTTAAATGGATATAATAAGCCCCTCCTAAGAAGTAGGTCGTTCGAGTCTATGGGGGCTGGATAGAGCAAAAAACTTAATATTTATTAGCAAATGTCCCAGTAGCTCAGCTGGATAGAGCACCACCCTCCTAAGGT
>JAZQET010000081.1:0-4616 GCA_045539135.1 Eubacteriales bacterium
CTTGCGGGTGGGTGAAATCGTCTTCGACGATGAAATCCAACTTCGTTAGATGAAATCCGCCTCGACGGCGGATGGGTGGATTTAATTTCATCTGAGGCAAAGCCGAAGATTTCATCAGCTTTAGCTGATTTCATCCTTGCGTCAGCAAGGATTTCATTTTATGTGAGAGTTCAAATTCATACGCAAAATAGCAAAAATATCTTTTTTGTAGCCCATAGCCAACAAAAAGAGCTTTTTTGTCCGGTGGACAAAAGAGGGGTTTTTCAAATATCACCTTATGTTTTTATGAGTGAAGCCACTCTGAAAACTCTTTATCAATGCGTTTTTTTAACGCCTCCTTTTCCGCGGGCGGCAAAAATGCCCCATCAACGGAATTCATCACGATTTTTTTCAGCTGACCGTCGCTCAAGGAAAACTGCTTTTGGACAATGGTGTACTCTCTCTTCAAGGCCGTGTTGGACACGGTGAGATTATCTGTATTCAAGGTTACGCCGATCCCCTCGGAAAGAAACCGAACAAGCGGGTAATCCTCCGCTCGGTCCACCGTCTTGGTCTGCAGATTGCTGGAATAGCACATTTCAAGATATATTTTCTTTTCCTTCAGCACCCTCATCAGGGCATCATCCTCAAGGGCGCGGATCCCATGGCCGATACGAACTGCGCCCAATTCAAGCGCGTGCCACACGCTGTCGGGTCCTGCGGCCTCCCCTGCATGAATGACCGTGGGGATGGCTTTTTCCTTTGCAATGGCAAAAACATCCCGAAAGCTTTCCGTGGGATAAGCGGCTTCGTTGCCCGCCAGATCCACGGCGCAAACACCGCGCCCAAGAAATTTTTCGGCGACCGTGACGGTTTCTTTGTTTTCGGCACGGTTCCCGTCCCCCCGCATACAGCACAAAATCAAATTTGCGCTTATGCCAAAATCCCGAATGCCATTGTTTCTTCCGCGGAGCGCCGCTTCGACCACCTGCGTCTGGGTAAGCCCTTTTTGCAAATGAAACTGCGGGGCAAAGCGGATTTCAGCGTAACACAGCCCTTGCGCCTTCAGGTCTCTTATCAGTTCATAAACGGCGTATTCGATACACCCGCTTGTTTGAAGCAGTTGAAGGGGTAAATCAAACTTCTCCAAATACTCGCCGAGATTTCTGCAATCAGGTTCCACCATCATTTTTGCTCGGATGGTGCTCTCATCTGTATCCGATAAATCCACACCTGCCATCTTTGCCATTGTCGGTATATTTTTGGGGTTCAGAGAGCCGTCTAAATGTAAATGTAAATCGATCATAAAAAGTCAATCTATCATAAAAGCAGCATCGAATGAATCTCTGCTGCTTTTATACTCCTTTAATCCAACTTATATGCGGTTTCCAATGCCAGCGTAATCATTTCACCGAAGGAATTTTGCCGTTCCTCTGCGGTGGTTTCCTCGCCCGTAATAATGTGATTGGAAACGGTGCAAATCACAAGGGCATTCTTATTCAATCTTGCGGCGTTCATATAAAGAGCCGCACCCTCCATTTCGACCGCCATCACACCCATTCTTGCCCAGCGCTCATTTGCGCCCTCATCATCGGTATAAAAAACATCGGAGGACAACAGATTTCCCACGTGATAGGTTGCGCCCATTTCCTCGGCGCACTCCACACACTTGCTCATCATCTCATAACTGCAAAGGGGAGCGAATGTGCCGGGAAGATCATAGTTTGCCGCAAAATTGGAATCGGTGGAACAACCCATACCGATCACGATATCGCGCACATGAATATCATCCTTAAGGGCGCCCGCGGAGCCGACACGGATGATGTTATTGACCCCAAAGAATTTGAACAGTTCATAGGAATAGATTCCGATAGAAGGCATTCCCATTCCGCTTGCCATAACGGATACCCGTTTGCCTTTGTAGGTGCCCGTGTAGCCCTGAACGCCTCTGACGTCATTTACAAGAACCGCATTCTCCAGATACTTTTCCGCAATCAGCTTTGCGCGAAGCGGGTCCCCCGGCATCAAGACGGTAGAAGCAAAATCACCCGGTTCTGCGTTAATGTGTGCAGTAGCCATTTTTTATACCTCTGCTTTCCATTTTTAGATATTAAACAATGAACGATGCTCGTGAAAAAATATACAAAATTTTACAGTTGTTTATTCCTTTTCCTCGGGATAATACTGAATCGACAGAGAAATGGTGCCGTCTTCTTCATCCTCGAAGTAATAGACCACGCAATCGCTTAAGATCTGCGTGTAGGCATAGTCCTCCACGGTATCGCCCCAATCGAAGACCTGCCCATCGGACAGGCGCACGGCGCAGATGTCCTCTTCGTGCACAAAGACCGCGTGACCGTCCACTAAATTATAGAACTCAAAAACACCCGTAAACAGCGCGGTCGCCTCGTTTTTCGAAGCCTTATACGAGGTCAATACAGCGGAATTCTCTGTGTTGCTCACCTTCATATACAGCACATCCGCACCACCGACGCTCATAACATCCCGATAAACCACGCCCTCTTCTTTCGCCACGACCCGATCCAGCTTTTCGCCCCAAGGCAACACCATCAGCAGATTTTGGGTATCATCGGCATAATACAGACCGTACTCGGTGAGCCAAAAGGCATCCACAGGATAACTGGTCTCGATGGTAGTCTCGGTGCCGGTGGCAAGATCGTACTTATAAAGGAAATTCTCGGTCTTCTTATTGATATAGTAAACAAAACCGTCCCGCACCTGATAGTCGGTAGCATATTCGGTGAGGATCACGTGTTCCTTGGTCTCAAGATCATAGGAATACAGGCAATCGTTGATGGTCTTTTTATAAAGAATGGTATTATTCTGCAAGGAAATGTAATAAATATCCGCGGTGAGAACATGGTATTTCTTCTCGCTGGGCTTATGATAGAGATAAAGAGCGGGATTGCCCTTATCATTCCCCCGCAGGGCGATATAGTCCCCCTGCTCCGCCATCAGGATATTGCCGTATTTCAAGCCGTTATCAAAGGTATCCTCCACCTTGGGGAACCGCACCTCACAGCCGCACAGCTGCACCGTCAAAAGCAGAGCGATCGCCAACAGTAACACTCGTTTTTTCATATTTCAAATCCTTTCGGTTCATTTTCTTTTTTATTCTAACATAAAAATTGACAAAATAAAAGCATTTTATTATAATAAATGCGAAATTGCAAAGGAAAGGACGAATCCCCTTGAACATTCAAACAATGGATAAAATTGCCATGGAGCGCATCGCCCCCTCCATTCAGGAGGCGGAAGAGATCGCTCTGTTTACCACCCGTCGGGTAATGGAAGCCTTCCGTGAGGAGCGGGTCAGCGAGGTGCATTTCGCAGGCTCCACCGGCTATGGTTACGGTGACCGCGGCCGCGATACCTTGGATAAGGTTTTTGCCCGCGCCTTGGAGGCCGAGGATGCCTTGGTGCGCCCTCATTTCATCTCCGGAACCCATACCCTGACGGTGGCACTTTTCGGCATTTTGCGCCCCCATGATATTATGCTTTCCGTCACCGGCAAGCCCTATGATACCTTGGATGAGGTCATCGGCCTCAGCGAGCAAAAGGGCGACGGTTCTTTAACGGACTTCGGCGTGGAATATCAGCAGATCGACTTGGTGGACGGTAATATTGATTATCCCGCCATCGAAGCCGCCCTCGCCCAGCCCCGCGTCAAAATGGTCTTTTTGCAAAAATCCAAAGGTTATCAGCAGCGCCCCACCCTCTCCGCCAAGGAGATCGGGCGGGTGGCCACCTTTGTGCATGAGATCCGCCCCGATGTGGTGGTGATGGTGGATAACTGCTACGGCGAGTTTTGCGAGCGCCACGAGCCCACCTATTACGGTGCCGACCTGATGGCAGGCTCCCTCATCAAAAACCCCGGCGGCGGCATCGCCCCCACCGGCGGGTATATCGCAGGAAGAGCCGACCTGATCGAAAAATGCGCCTATCGGCTCACCTCCCCCGGCATCGGCAGAGAAAGCGGCTGTACCTTAAACATCTTGAGAGAGTTCTATCAAGGTCTGTTTTTGGCACCCCACACCGTTCTGCAGGCGAAAAAGACCGCTATGTATGCGGCGGCAATGTGCGAACAGATCGGCTGTTCCGCCTCCCCCGCCGCCGATGCCCCCCGCTACGATATCATCGAGACGCTGACCTTGGGCTCCGCCGAGCGGATGCTCTCCTTCTGTAAGGGCATTCAGGCAGGCTCCCCCGTGGATAGCTTCGTGGTTCCCGAGGCATGGGATATGCCCGGCTACGACTCCCCCGTGGTGATGGCGGCAGGCGCCTTCGTGATGGGCTCCTCCATCGAGCTTTCTGCCGACGGCCCCATCAAGCCCCCCTATATCGCCTTCCTGCAAGGCGGCCTCACCTTCGAGAGCGGCCGACTGGGCATCCAGCGCGCGATCGAGGAAATGATCAGCGAATAAAAAACGCACGCAAGGCGCACTTTCTTGGAAAGTGCGCCTTGCCTGAAAAAGCGAAAAAATTTCAGAATTATATTGACAACCGCGTTTCTTTATGATATATTAATATCCGTTCCTATGGGGGTATAGCTCAGCTGGGAGAGCGCTTGAATGGCATTCAAGAGGTCAGCGGTTCGATCCCGCTTATCTCCACCA
>JAZQET010000082.1:0-8034 GCA_045539135.1 Eubacteriales bacterium
CGTTAAATACCCATAGGTGGCGGTAACATCGTCTTGGAAGGGGCGGCAAGGCTGACCGCCGTTGGTCTCCAAAAGCTTCGCATCGATCAAAACCCCTTCGGTGATGGAATCTCCCACCAATTCGATGGTCTTTTTCTCGGAAGGTGGGGGAGGCAGAATTGCATCGGCGGAAAAGCCTTTGAAGGAAACCTTTCCCACCAAAGGCATAAACCAACGTGCCTGAACCTCAACGGCGGATTTATAGATCACCTCCACCGTGTGGGCACCGTCGGTCATTGCATCCACGCGAATGAACTGTTGCAGGGTGGATTCCGTGCGCGGACCGCCGTCTAACGAAATGTAAAGATGGGGCAGTGTCTCTTCGTTGCCGTTCATATCAAAGAATAAAACCAACTCCCGTCCCGAAAAAGCAAAGCGGATCTTACTGCCGCAGGCGGTGGCGGAGATGCGGTTGGGGAACTCCTTTTCCTGCCCCCAACGGCCAATGTAGCAAATGTGAGGATGATGGCAATCAAAAAACATATTTTTTCTCCTTATTTTTTATTGATCTTTCGATATTGACTCAAGGTGGTGTTGGTACGCTTTCGAAAGAACTTATTCATGGCATATTCATCGGCAAAGCCGCAAAGATCGGCGATCTCATTGAGGGAAAGGGAGGAAGAAGCGGCAAGCCATTCGATCTTTTTCAGCTTCTGCTGGGCGATGGCACCGCTGACCGTTGTTTCAAGATGTTCCTGAAATAAGCGGTTCAGATGGCGAGGGCTGACTCCCACCTCCTCGGCCACCGTTTCCACTCCGATGCCGATCCCGTTGCTGCGCTTAATGATGCTCAAAGCCTCCTGCACCAAAGGATGAGTGCCCTCCGTGGTTGCTGGGGGCACCTCTTGGGAGGCTTCTGCCAAAATATGATCCAGCACCTCCAATAAGAACCCGCTGATCAAAGCATCCAATAATTCGCGGGTTAAGGGCGAGTCCTCTTTGGACTTTTCCAAAAGCAACAGCAAAAACTGTTGCATACGGGGAGAGGCTTCCCAAACCGCAGGCTCCTTGGGAAGGGTCAAGCCGGTTCCTTCAAAGGAAAAGGCCATAATAAACCGTGCCCCCACCGCATCGCTTTCGGTGATCTGATGATAGGTGTTTGGCGGGATCAGGGTGAATTGATCGGGGGAGAGAAGAAGCCTCTTTTCTTCCTCCAGAAGAAACCCCGATTTTCCTTGCAGAGCATATTGAATTTCATAAAAAGTATGCTTGGTGTATTTGGTGAAAAGGCTTTCGTTTTCACTGCTGACCATCTTCGCCCAATAGACCTTGCAGGCAAACCGTTTGTTCTGCACTTCCGTCACAAATCGGCTTAATCCGTTGTGAGAATAAAGAGGGTTCATAAAACACTCCTTTCCGTTTAATTTCTTATATATCACACTTTTTTTGAAAAAGCAAGCAAAATGTCCGATTTGGCGGTTTTTTTGTCCGTCTTTTCCCTTGTAAAGCGAAGTTAAAAAGGCTATGATAAAGATGCAAATTCAAAAGAGGGAGGATGTGTTGATGCAAACGGTGCTGTTACAATCGGTTTTGCTGTTTGTGCTGTTGATGGTGCCGGGGCTTTTGCTTGGCAGAAGCGGATTGATGCAAAAAAATGCATTGCCCACGCTGACCAATATCTTGCTTTATGCGGCAATGCCGTCGCTGGTGTTTCAGGCACTTTGTCGGCTGGATCCCTCTACCGTTGATGTGGGAGCACTGTTGCTGGTCGCCGCCGTTCCCGTGGTGTTTGAAACCCTTTGGATCCTGCTTACCGCCCTTTTTGCCAAAGAAAAATCGGTTGTCCGATTTTGCAGTGTTTTTTCCAACTGCGGCTTTCTCGGTGTTCCCCTTGCAAGTGTGATGTTCCCCGATGCCCCCGAAGTCACGGTGATGGTCTCCGTCTTTAATGTGTTCAGCAGTATGATGCTTTGGACCGCAGGGGTGTTTTTGCTTTCCAAAGACCGCCGTGCCATCGCACCCCGCAGAGCCCTTTTGAATCCCTTGTCCTTTGCCTTGGTGCTGGGGGCGATCTGTATGTATAGCGGCTTTGGTACACAGCTTTCTTTTCTTGTGGATTATGCAGGATACCTTGCAGGACTCACTACCCCCTTGGCGATGCTGGTGTTGGGCTTTGAATTTTCTGCCCTTTCTTTGAAAAAACAGAGCATATTATGGAAAGATCTTCTGCTGACCTGCGCCATTAAGTTGGTGGCGTTTCCTTTGAGTATTTCAGCTATGCTGTATCTGTTGAAGCTTGCGGGTGTTGCGGTTTCTTACGAACTGTTTGCCGCATTGTTTTTGGCTTCTGCGGTGTCCACCGCGGTAACTGCCCCCGCTTTGGCGGAAAAATACGGTACCGATGCCGAAAGTGCATCCATCCTGACCTTGGCAACCACATTGGGTTGTGTGGTCACCTTACCTTGTTTATTCTCACTTTTACATCCATTGTTTTAGGAGGAAGTTTTAATGAAACGAATTTTATTGCAAGGAGATTCCATCACCGATTGCGGCAGAAAGCGGGATCGGTTCGATGATCTGGGGGCAGGTTATGCCAATTTGGTGGGGTGCCACCTGCGGTGTGAGCATCCCAATGAATATGAGGTGCTCAATCGGGGCATCGGCGGCAATCGGGTGATTGATCTTTACGGTCGCGTTCGGAAAGACATTATCGTGTTGGAACCGGATTTTATGAGTATTATGATCGGTGTCAACGATGTGTGGCATGAGCTGGAGTTTCAAAACGGCATTCCTGCGGAGAAGTTTGAGATCCTTTATGATATGATGCTTGACGAAATTAAAGAAGCCTTGCCCAATCTTCAAATAATGATCTTGGGTCCCTATGTGTTGAACGGAAGCGCCACCGCTTCCTATTATGAGGAATTCCGCCGCGAGGTGGATCTCAGGGCAGAAGCCGCCAAGCGGATCGCGGAAAAATACGCACTTCCCTATGTAGATCTGCAAGCGCTCTTTGACGAAGCAGAGAAAAAAGCCCCCTCCTCCTATTGGCTGGAGGATGGTGTGCACCCAGTTGCGGCAGGAAAAGAGCTGATCAAGCGGGCTTGGCTGGAGTGCTTTTATCAGAATTGGGGGCAGGCAGAATGAAGATCGGATTCGGCACCGTCTGTTTTCGGCGGTATGAATTGGAGCGTTGCCTTTCCGCAATGCGGGAGGTAGGCTTTGAGTATTTTGAGACCCAAGCCACCGTCCCCTTTTGTAACCATGTGGATGTGTTTCAAGACGACCCCGAGCATTTGGTGCGCTTAAAGAAAAAATACGGTTATAAAGAGATCACCGCCCTTTGGGCAAAAAGCGGAAACCTTTTGAGCGATGCGGATTTTCCCACCACCGTCGGTGTAGTGCTGGAGTGGGCAAAGGCGGCAGAGATTCCCATTGTGCATATCGGCGACGGAAACCTTCCCGCGGGTATGAGCGAGGAAGAGGGAGTAAAGCGGATCGCCGACCGCCTTGCCGCCGCTTGCGAAAAGGCAAGCGCCGCAGGAGTGAAGCTTGCCATTGAGCCTCACGGTCATTTTTCCCTCACTGAAAAGGGATTGAAACTGCTGATGAGCTGTGGTCCTGCCGATGTGCTGGGCATCAATTACGATTGCGCCAATGTCTTTCGCGCAGGCTATGTGGAAACCACCCCCGAAGGGCCGATCTGGCGGCGATTGAACACCGAAGAAAATGAAGTTTCGGTGTTGGATGGGGTAAAGGAGCGGGTGATCCATTTTCATATAAAGGACACCGATTTGAATGGAAACTGTGTGCCCTTGGGTGAGGGTCTTGTGCAGGCAAAGGAATGCGTGCAGTTGATGAAGACTTACGGCTATCAAGGTGCCCTCTCTTGGGAGACCGAAGGGAACGATGATTTTGAGCGCGCCCTTGAAAACGGAAAAAAGGCATTTGCTTTTATGAATGAATGCTTGAAATAACAGGAGGAAACGGAAATGAAGATCAGTTACAGTACCATCAACTTCAGACAGTTTGAGTTGGAGCGGATTTTGGGCGAGATGCGTGAGGTGGGCTTTGAGTATTTCGAGACCCAATCCACCACCCCTTGGTGCACCCATGTGGATGTGTTTCAAGACGATCCCGAAACCTTGGTGCGCCTGCAGAAGAAATACGGCTATAAGGGCATCACTTCCCTTTGGGCAAAAGACGGCGGCTTGGTCTCCGATGAAAACTTTTTGGAGTCCATCGGTCGGGTGGTGGAGTTTGCCAAAGCGGCCGATATTCCCGTGGTCACCATTACCGACGGTAAGATCCCCAAAAAGCGCCGCCCCGATATGACGGTGGAGGATGCCAAACGGCAGGTGGAGGAGCGCTTCGGCCCCGCTTTGGAAGCGGCAAAGAAACACGGTGTGAAGCTCTCTTTGGAAAACCACGGTCTCTTCTCCTTGAACTCCGGTGACCTAATGGCGTTGATCAATCGCGGTACTCCCGATCTTTTAGGGGTTACCTTCGATACCGCCAATGTGCACCACGGCGGTCAGCAGGATGAGGTAGAGATGCTGAGGGCGATCAAGGATCGGGTCTTCCATGTTCATGCCAAGGATAAGAATGATGAAATGAAATGCGTTGCCTTGGGCGAGGGTCCCGTGAAGCTGAAGGAATGCCTAAAGATGCTGAAAGAAAACGGCTATGAAGGCGCCTTCTCTTGGGAGACCGAGGGAACCGATGATTTTGAGTCGGAAATTTTGGTGGCAAAGAAAAGCTTTGCCTTCTTAAATCAGTTTGTAAAGTGAGGAAACAGCAATGAAAAAATATAATGTAGGAATCATCGGCAGCGGTGCCATTTCGGGCAACTATTTGAAATTTGCCAAGCAGGCATTCTCTGATTATTATACCATCACCATGCTTGCCGATCTGGACCCCGAGCGGGCAAAAGCAAAGGCGGAGCAATATGAAGTGGAAAAGTGGGGCACCACCGAGGAGCTTTTGGCAGACCCTTCCATTGATCTGGTGATCAACCTGACCGTCCCCGCCGCCCATGAAGAGGTGACCTTAAAGGCGCTTGCGGCAGGCAAGCATGTGTATTCCGAAAAGCCCTTGGCATTGGATCTGGAGGGCATCCGCCGCATTGAGGCAAAAGCCAAAGAGGTGGGTAAGGTGGTCGCCTGCGCCCCCGATTCCTTTTTAAATAATCCCTTCCAGAGCGCCCGTAAATGTATCGAAGACGGTTGGATCGGAAAGCCGGTCGGCTTCTCCGCCATCTGTACCGGCAGAGGCAATGAGCTTTGGCGCCCCGATTCGGATTTCTTCTATCAAATGGGCGCAGGCCCCCTGATGGATATGGGTGGCTATTATATGAATGTTTTCGTCAGCCTTTTGGGTCCTGTGGAAAGCGTTATGTCCATGAATAAAATGACCTTTCCCGAGCGAACCATCAAGGCGGCTCCTCGCCGCGGGGAGAAGATCAAGGTGGAAGTGCCCACCCATGGGGTCTGCCTGATCAAGTTTGAAAACGGCGTTATGGGTACCTTCACCGATACGTGGGATGTTTGGAGCAGTAATGCTCCCCATATCGAGATCTACGGCACCAAGGGTTCTATGGTCTTGGTCGATCCCAACCGCTATAAGGGCGATGTTTTGGTGAAGCGGATGGATGAGGCGGAATACCGCGTGGTGGAGCCCTTTAAGGAGTATGAACTCTATGGCAGAGGCATCGGTATTATGGATATGATCCGTCATATCGAAGAGGGCACCGAACTGCGTGCCTCCACTGCTCTGGCATACCATGTGACCGATGTGATTTTGTCGCTGGAAAAATCCGCGGCGGAGGGCAGAGAGGTCAAGGTGGAATCCACCGTGAAACAGCCCGCAGGACTTTATGAATATGAAGAACCTATGTACTATTAATTGAGAAAAGCTCCGTACCCAAGGGTACGGAGCTTTTCTATTGTTAAATTGCCCAAAATCTTGGCAAAAACAAAAGAAATGGCTGAATTTTGTTTGTTTTGACGGAGTTATGTAACAGTTGCGTTACATTTTGAAAAATCTATAGACGGTGCCGGTAATTTTTGTTAAAATAAAATTGAAAAGAAATTTGCTTTTGCAGAAGAAGGAGGGTCGCTATGAATCGTAGAAAAGTATGGGAGAGCATTCTCTGCTGTTTTCTGATCCTCGTGATTATGTCGGGCTGTGCGTCGCGCGAAATCGGCGATCTTTCCGTTCAAGAGCCCTTGCAAACGGGCACCTCAACCGCTGACCCTAACAAAGGAACGGGGGATTCTGTCTCCAACATTACGCAGAAAACCTATTTTGATGCCCTGTTCCTTTATGAGGATCGGATCCTCTATCAGCGCACCCATAAGCAAGGCATCTATCAGATCAAAGACGGGGTAGAAACGATCCTTGCGCAAAAGGGAAATTTATTGGGTCTTTACGGCTCCGTTCTGTTGGCCGAAGATCACCAACAGCAGTTGATGCTTTTGAATTTGGCGAAGGAGGAAGATTGGGTCTCTCTGCCCATTAAAAGGACGGATGGTTTTTCCGTTGCACAAGATGGCGATCTTCTGCATATCTTCACTAAAACACATCGAAACAACATTGATCTTACCACTATGGAACAAACACAGGATACCGTGGGCGCAGGGGCAAGATCTGCCTTGGTGGAGAACGGTGTGTTATACTTTGTGCGTAGCAGGATGGAAGCGGGTGTTCTGAAAGCGTGGCTGTATCGCAGTATGGAAGGAAAAGAGGAGCAACTTTGCACGGTGGGGATCGATGCCAGGCTCCGCAAAGTGGGAGACCGCATCTTGATCTACGGTCAAACCCAAAACCCCGCGCTTTATGATCTTTCCATGGGAACATGCACCGATCTGACCGCATTTGACCATCCGCAAAACAGGACCTACCTCTACGGAGATCTTGTGGTATCTTGGTTTTCCGTCGAAGGGAAAAAGTGGTATTATGACATTGCCGCGGGAAAGGAACTTTCCTTGAGTGAGACGGATCTGGATGAGCGCGATTCCTTTATTGCCGACAATGTATGCTATCGGGTAGATCTTGAAAAGCGGGATCGATTCTTTTGCAAAGCAGATGGCTATGAATTTACATTGGATGGCATTGACGGCCCCATCAGCCGCCTTGCTGCCAACGAGCATTTCTGTGTTGCGCTCACAACCGATAAAGAGGTTCCCACAATCCTGAAGAAATGATAACCTTAAACTTTGTGATTAGAACGAAAAAACAAAAGACGCAGAACCGTCCCTTGTTTTTTATGTTTTTTAGAATATCTTTGAAAGGAAAAAATAAAAAATGAAATCAAAACGGCGGTTAATAATATGGTTGCTTGTTGTTTTAATGTTACTGATTTTTTCTATTGGCGGTGTTATTTGTTATAAGGAATATCAAGAATTCCAAAAATTGCATCCTACTCATAAGGATTTTGAAGATCATTTGATTATAGGGAGCACTGTCGAACAGATTGAAGAACTGTATGGCAAGTTTGATGTGTATTATTATTTTGATGAGAATGCTGACGGTTTCATCAATTTTAATCCCCAGGATCCGATGTATAAAGATATTATAATAAGAAGAGGTAAGTATTGTCTTAGCGAAGATCCCGAGGCCGTTCCGCTGTTATTCTATGCTGTTTTTTTTAATGAAAAAGGCATAGCTACAGAGGTAAAGCTTATGGAAGATTATAGCAATGGAATTTAAGAAAAAGAAAAGTCTTCCGCAACACAAGGGGACAGTCTCTTGTAGAAAGACAGGGGAAAGACAGGGGACGGTTCTGTGTCTTTGCGAACAAAATAAAAGTGCTGTCAGAGGATTGTTCTATGATTGCCCCTGTCTCCTGATTAAAATGATATGCTATAAAAATTGTCTTTGAAGGGAGAAACGGAAAATGAAAACAAAACGGCGGTTAATTATTTGGCTTCTTGTTGTTTTTATGTTACTAATCGGCGGGGTTATTTGCCTTAAAGAGTATCAAGAATTTGAAAGATTGCACCCAACCCATAAGGATTTTGAAGACCGTTTAATTATAGGAAGTACAGTGGAACAGAT
>JAZQET010000083.1:0-2821 GCA_045539135.1 Eubacteriales bacterium
TCCATATGAAGCCAGTTGGTATAAAGCAAGGTGGGGGCGGGCAGTGCCGCATCGGCGATCTTCACGGTGAGCCGCTCTTCCGCCAGCAGTTCTTGCCCTACCGCGTGATAGAGCTTTAAGACAATGGTATGCTCCCCTGCGGGAAGAACCGCTTTTCCGCCTTCGTTCACAGTAAACCAAAAGGCCTGCCAGCTTTGATCAAAGGCGCTGATCACCGTTTTTTCCGCCTTTTCACCGAAGCGGGTAGCGTTCATTTTGAAAAGCTCGGGATTGGTGGCTTTCGGTAAAAGCATATCGGGGAAAAGTCCGGGCTGGGGTGCCGCATTAAACCCTTCCGCCTTGGTCTGCAATACGGGAACGCATTGCACCGTATAAACAGAAACGGGAATCTCCGCTTCTACCCGCAGTAAAATGGGCAGAGGAGCCCATTCTTCCGTTTCTTTGGCTTTGAATGCCAACTGAAAGGATAAGGGCTCGTTTTTCAATCCGCCGATCTCCGTGATGACCTTTTCGGGGCATTGATCGGGAAATACCCGCTCTAAAGAGCTTAAGAGTTTTGTTTCAAGCATTTGATTGTTCTCCTTTTTAAATTTTAACGATATTTTTATCTGCTTTCGGAATGCTCAGCCAAAGGGCGATATATAAGAATCCTTTACCGAGCGTTGATAAAAGGAACGCTCCGTAAAAATTAATCGTTAGAGCAAGGCGATCAATGGAGGAACCGAAGGCAATTTTCGGATTATTTTCAAGAGCGAAATATTCCGTTAAATTTGAGATCCATTCTTTGCCGTCACTCCAAAAGTTCCAAAGGGTTATGAGAAGAAAGATCCCAAAAGCAAGGCGGTAAAGCCATAAGAATTGGCGTTTGGTCATAAAATAGATGCCGATCAAAAGAAATGGGATCAATCTGAGCGTAGTATTGATACAGGAATTGAGGAGGAAAGTAAAAAAACCGGCTCTGTATTGATAGCGCAGGAGAAGCGTCAAAGACGAGAAGAAGGGATAAAGATAAGAAAAAAGCAACCCGACTATTATAAGATAATAAAGAATATTTTGCGTCTTTTTAAATCGGGCAGTTATATATACAATCAGAAGAATACAGATCGGCACCTGAAGAGCCCAAAAGTTGATGATGTTTGATTCGGATGACTGGACGGCAGTGGAGGAGAAAAAACCGAGAAACTGCAGGAGCAGTGCAAGGACGGAAAATACCAAAGCGAGAAGATTAATTTTTTTCTGTTTTTCCATTTCAAATCCTCCTTTTTTAATATCCTATCATAAATCCATAAAAAAAGCAACGGAACTTCAAAAAAGTTCCGTTGCAATTTTTATGTTAGATTTTTTCTACACCCAAGGTGACCTTCTCACCGTTGATATCCCATTCTTTGGAGAATTCAGGGGCGGTGGCATGGTCTGCCAGCGCATCGGCGAGGGTGTTGGCACCCACTTCATCAAATTCCTCTTTCAGGAGGGTGATGAGCTTTTCGTTGCCGTCGATATAGATCTTAATGTGATCCATCACCTCAAAGCCGGAATCCTTCCGCATGGTCTGCACCTTGGAGATGATCTCCCGCACCAGACCCTCACGGATCAGCTCTTCCGTCAGGTTGATGTCCAAAACAACGGTGTATCCGCGGTCTTTTGCGGTGTGGAAGCCTTCTTTTTGGGCAATGCTGATCAAAAGATCTTCGGTCTCCAGCTTCACGGTTCCGCTTGCCAAATTCAAGGTAAGGGCTCCGCATTCATCCAGCTCGGCCTTGGCGGCGCCGCCGTCCAATTCAGCAAGAGCGGTGCGGATCTCGCCCAACTGTTTCCCGTATTTGGGACCCACGGTTTTAAGCTGGGGCTTGAATTCATAGGAAACAAAGTCGGCAAGGCTTTCCTTAAAGGAAACTTCCTTCACATTTAATTCGTCCTTGATGATCTCCACATATTCGGCATCCAATGCGTCGGCGCTTTCAACATACATACAAGCCAAGGGCTGACGGTTCTTTCTGCCGGAGCCGTTTCTTGCGGCACGACCCAACACAACAATATTCAGCACCCGCTCCATGTTTTCTTCCAAAGCAGGATCAATGCGGGCTTCATCCACTGCGGGGAAGTCGCAAAGATGGATGCTTTCGGGGGCATCTGCATCAATGCTGCGCACCAAGTTTTGGTAAATATTCTCTGCCATAAAGGGGATCATGGGCGCGGCGGCCTTGGCGGTTACCACCAAAGCGTGATAGAGGGTCATATAAGCGGCGATCTTATCCTCGGGCATATCGGGCACCCAATAACGCTCTCTGCCGCGGCGGACATACCAGTTACTCATCTCATCCACAAAGCTGTCCAAAGCGCGGGCGGCTTCAGGGATGCGGTAGTTTTCCAGATTGGTGTCCACATCCTTCACCATGGTGTTCAATTTGGAAAGAAGCCATTTATCCATAACGGTCAGCTTGCAGTCTGCAAGGTTATACTTGGTGGCATCAAACTGATCGATGTTGGCATAAAGGGTGAAGAATGCATAGGTATTCCAAAGGGTACCCATAAATTTCCGCTGACCTTCCACCACAGCCTTACCGTGGAAGCGGTTGGGCAACCAAGGTGCAGAGTTGGTGTAGAAATACCAGCGGATGGCATCGGCACCGTAGGTCTCCAAGGCATCAAAGGGATCCACTGCATTGCCCTTGGATTTACTCATCTTTTGACCGTTCTCATCCTGCACGTGACCCAAAACAATAACATTCTTATAAGGTGCTTTGTTAAAGATTAAGGTAGAGATAGCCAAGAGGGAATAGAACCAGCCGCGGGTCTGGTCCACTGCCTCAGAAATGAAGTC
>JAZQET010000084.1:0-19811 GCA_045539135.1 Eubacteriales bacterium
TATATTGATGAGCATCAATGTGTCGGCGAAGGCTCCATACATTGATGAGCATCAATATATCGACGAAGGCTCCATATATTGATGAGCATCAATATGTCAACAAAACTCCATATATTGATGAGCATCAATATGTCGGTGAAGGCTCCATACATTGATGGGCATCAATATGTCAACAAAACTCCATATATTGATGAGCATCAATGTGTCGGCGAAGGCTCCATACATTGATGAGCATCAATATATCGACGAAGACTCTATATATTGATGGGCATCAATATATCGACAAAGCTTCTGAATATATCCACCGATGAATTGTTCAAATAAAAAAAACGCACATCGAATGTTTTCGATGTGCGTTTTTATTATTTAAATAATTTACCCAGTTTTTCCATAAAGCTTTCTTTCTTTTCAAAGTTCTTGGCATTGAAGGTCTTTGCCAATTCTTTGAGCAGGTCTTTTTGCTTTTTGGAAAGGTTACGGGGGATCTCCACCTCAACGGTGACATACATATCGCCCTTACTCTTGGTACCGATACGGGGCACGCCCTTTCCGCGGAAGCGGAAGGTACTGCCGGTTTGGGTGCCTTCGGGCAGGTCATATTCCACCTTGCCTTCCAAGGTGGGGACCTGCAGTTTTGCGCCCAAGGCAGCATCGGTCAGGCTGACAGGGATCTTGCAATAGATATCGGTTCCCCGCCGTTCAAACAAGGGATGGGCGCGAACTTTCACGCCGATGTAAACATCTCCGTCGGGTCCGCCGCCGGTCCCTGCGTGGGCCTGATTGCGCATGGTGAGGGTCTGACCGTCATCGATGCCTGCGGGAACGGTGACCTTGATCTTTTTATCCTCGGTAATAATGCCGCCTTGGCAATGAGCGCAAGGAACCTTGATCCGTTTGCCGCGGCCGCCGCAGGAGGGGCAGGTGCTTTGGGACTGGATATTACCCAAAATGGTGCGCTGAACGGTGGTCACCACACCGCTGCCCTTACACTGACCGCAGGTCTCCAGCTCTTTTCCGTCTTTGGCGCCGGTGCCGTTGCAATGCTTACAGCTCTTCCGACGGCGCAAGGAAATTTCCTTTTCACAGCCAAAAGCCGCTTCCTCAAAGGAGATGGAGATAAAGGTCTCGATATCCTCGCCCTTACGGGGACCGCCGGAGCGGCGTCCGCCGCCTCCAAAGCCGCCGAAGAAGGAACTGAACACATCGCCGAAATCGCCCATTCCGCCCATTCCGCCAAAGCCGCCGGAGCCGGCTGCGCCACCGCCGTAGGAGGGGTCTACGGCTGCGTGACCGAACTGATCATAGCGGGATTTCTTTTCAGGGTCGGACAAAATACCGTATGCCTCATTGACCTCTTTGAACTTTTCTTCTGCAGTTTGATCATTGGGGTTCAGGTCGGGATGGTATTTCTTTGCCAATTTGCGGTATGATTTTTTGATTTCATCGTCGGAGGCGTTTTTCTCAAGCCCCAGAACCTCATAATAATCTCTTTTTTCAGCCATAATGATCTCTCATTTCATAGGGAATTCCGGGCAAGGAGCCCTTGCCCGGAATATTATTAGTTATTGTTTTCGTCTACATCCTTGAAGTCTGCATCGTAAACACCGTCAGCATTGGCGCCTGCGCCTGCTGCTGCATTGGGATCAGCACCTGCCGCACCGGGGGTTTGTGCATAGATCTTGGAGGAGAGTTCGTAAACCTTATTCTGAACTGCTTCGGTAGCCGCCTTGATCGCATCGGTATCGGTGCCCTTCAGTGCTTCCTTCAGCTTATCCAGTTCTACGTTTACGCCTGCTTTATCGCTGTCGTCCAGCTTATCGCCTGCTTCCTTCATCAGCTTCTCGGTCTGGTAAACCATCTGATCGGCGTTATTGCGGATCTCAATGGATTCCTTCAACTTCTTATCTTCAGCGGCGCAAGCCTCCGCATCCTTCACTGCCTTTTCGATCTCTTCCTTAGAGAGGTTGGTGGAGGCGGTGATGGTGATCTTCTGTTCCTGACCGGTGCCCAAGTCCTTGGCGGAAACATTCACAATACCGTTGGCATCGATATCGAAGGTCACTTCGATCTGGGGCACACCGGGGGGAGCGGGAGCAGTACCGGTCAGTTGGAATTTACCCAAGGTCTTATTGGCGGCCGCCATTTCACGCTCGCCCTGCAGAACATGGATCTCAACGCTGGGCTGATTATCAGCCGCGGTGGAGAAGATCTGGCTCTTCTTGGTGGGGATGGTGGTATTACGGTCGATCAGCTTGGTGAATACACCGCCCAAGGTCTCAAGACCCAAGGACAGAGGAGTAACATCCAAAAGCACAACACCCTTTACATCGCCGCCCAAAACGCCGCCTTGGATGGCTGCGCCGCAAGCAACGCACTCATCGGGGTTGATACCCTTATGGGCTTCCTGACCCATAAACTTGCTGATGGCTTCTGCCACAGCGGGGATACGGGTGGAGCCGCCCACCAGCAGAACCTTCTTGATCTCGGCGGGCTTCAGGTCCGCGTCGGACAGCGCCTGACGAACAGGACCCATGGTGCTTTCCACCAGATCGGCGGTCAGTTCATTGAACTTGGCGCGGGTGAGGGTCATATCCAAATGGAGAGGACCTGCAGGGCCGCCGCTGATAAAGGGCAGGTTGATATTGGTGGTCATACCGCTGGAAAGCTCGATCTTGGCCTTCTCTGCGGCTTCCTTCAAACGCTGATTTGCCATATTATCGGCCTTCAGGTCGATGCCGTTTTGGGCTTTGAAATCGGCGGCCATCCAGTCGATGATCCGCTGGTCGAAATCATCACCGCCCAAGCGGTTATTACCGGCAGTTGCCAACACTTCGCAAACACCGTCGCCGATCTCCAAAATGGAAACGTCGAAGGTACCGCCGCCCAGATCATAGACCATGATCTTCTGATCGCCTTCTTTATCCACACCGTATGCCAAAGCGGCGGCGGTGGGCTCATTGATAATTCTCTTTACCTCAAGACCGGCAATTCTGCCTGCATCTTTGGTTGCCTGACGCTGAGAGTCGCTGAAATAAGCGGGAACGGTGATGACCGCCTCGGTTACAGGCTCGCCCAAAAAGGCTTCTGCATCGGCCTTCAGCTTCATCAGGGTGAAAGCAGAGATCTCCTCGGGGGAGTAATCCTTGCCGTCGATATTAATTCTTCTTGCGCTACCCATATCGCGCTTAATGGATGCGATGGTACGGTCGGGGTTGGTTACTGCCTGACGCTTTGCAGGCTGACCCACCATACGCTCGCCGGTCTTGCTGAATGCAACCACCGAAGGGGTGGTTCTTGCGCCTTCGCTATTGGTGATAACGGTAGGCTCGCCGCCTTCCATAACGGCAACACAGCTATTGGTAGTACCTAAGTCAATTCCGATAATTTTGCTCATTTTATTTTCTCCTTTACAAGTTAGTTGGCTGTTTTAACCACTGCGGGTCGAATCACGGTTTCTTCTTTATAAATATACCCGTGTTGGAATACCTCAACGATCTCACCGTCTTGATATCCCTCTTCATCTATATGCATAATTGCCTCATGGCGGTTGGGGTCGAAGATCTCCCCTTTTTCACCCATGGGGGTAACGCCGATGTTCTTCAATGCGTCCAGCATTTGACGCATCGTCATTTCCACACCGCTCTTCAAAGAGCCTTCGCTCTCCCCTGCGGCTTCAATGGCACGCTCCAAATTATCAATCGCGGGCAAGATGGCGGAAACTGCTTTAGCAACTCCGTCTCCCACCATACGCTCTTTTTCTTTGGCGGTGCGCTTGCGGAAATTATCATATTCCGCATACAGTCTCAAATATTGATCGTGTTCTGCGTTATATTTTTCTTCCCATTCATTTTTCTTCTTTTTCTTTTTGGGGGCGGCCTCTTGGGGTTTTTCGGTTTCTACCGTTTCCTCCTGTGCGGTCGCGGTCTTTTGTTCGTCCATCAGGAACCCTCCCTATCTTTCAAATATTGTTCGATGCATTTAGCGAAATATTCCACCTGCGAAGCATTTGCGCCGTAGTCCATTCGCTTGGGGCCCAGAAGGCTGATGGCACCGAAGCCGGATCTGCTTCCGTATTTTCGCACGATCAAGCCCATATCGCTGAAATTGATGCCTGCAATCTCACTGCCGATGGAGATGGAAAGCTCCTCTCCCCCCTGCGCGCTCAGGAGGGTGCGGATCTCTTCTTCCTTGCTCAAGAAATTCAGCACATTTTGCACCTTATGGACTTCGTAAAACTCAGGGTGGGAAAGCAGATTGCTTTGCCCCGAAACAAAGACCTTGGGGTTGCGGATGGAGTTGACCATATTCTTCACAATTCCTGCCACAAAGTTCCAATTCTGATGCAAGGCGGAAAGGCGATTTTCCAAGGCTTCGAAATCCTCGTCGGTCAGGCGGGCGAAGGAAACATCGCCCAAAAAGCCGTTGAGCACTTCGGAAAGATCCTGAATATCCTCATCGCTTGCCAAAAAGTAAAAGCGGCAAAAACTGTTTTTCACGGTTCCGCTACGGGTGATGGCTACCAAATTTAAGCAATTATCGGCGGTCTTCACCAGCTCTACCTTAATAATGCGGTCATCATCGGAGTGGGACATTACCGCTGCAGCAGTATAGCCCGTGATCTCGGAAAAGCGAGAGAGCGCATGCTTTAAAAACTCATCCACATTTCCCGAAGGGTCCTCCAATGCTTCCTCAATGATCGCCGCACGCTCTACCGGTAAGATCGAAGCCTGCAGCAGATAGTCCACATAATAGCGGTAACCCTTTTCGGTAGGAACTCTTCCTGCGCTGGTATGGGGTTGCTCCAAATAGCCTTCCGCTTCCAGCTCGGCAAGATCATTCCGTACGGTGGCGGAGGATACCGATAGGTTCGCCCGCTGAAGGATCAACTTGGAGGGCACCGGCTCCCCTGTATCCACATATGCCTCAACGGCGGCTTTCAGTATCACATTCAGCCGATCCTTCATCTTTTCACCGTTCCTTTCATAAATTAGCACTCTTCGCTTTCGAGTGCTAACAATGATACTTTACCACTATTTTCTCCCGTTGTCAACACCTGAATATGAAAAATTTATGAATATTTACTTGACATTTCGTAAACTTGCCTTATATAATAATATTAATAGTAATAATAGGCACAATTTTAAGAAAAGGAGGAATCAGGATGGCGGAATTCAAGTATGAGATCACCGAGCACTTTGGCGATCTTCCCCAAAATGCAAACGGTTGGGCAAAGCAACTCAATAAAATCAGCTGGATGGAGCGCCCCGCAAAGTATGACTTGAGAGAGTGGTCTCCCGATGGCACCAAGATGAACAAAGGTGTTTCCTTTACCGATGAAGAGCTGAAGGCATTAAGAGATTTGCTGAACACTTTGAATTTGGACTAATAAAAAAATGCTGTGCATTTTCTGCGCAGCATTTTTTCTTTATTATATATAGGAAAAAAGAATAAAAAAAGGAGACTGCTCACACAGTCTCCTTTTTGAATGCTTTAAACTAAATCTTTAGAACCGTCGTTCTTTTCGGGCTGAGGATTATATTCATCATAAACATCCTGCATCTCTTCGCCCCAAGAATCTTCATACTCTGCGCCGAAGAATGCAACCAGATATCTCATATAAGTATACTTGCTGTTGGACACGGGAACCGGCTTCTCGGCGGTGGGATACTTCAACTTGATAGAATCGTTATCCACACGGCGATGATACTCTGCATACAGCAACTTTGCCAGATCCTTATATGCTTCGGTGCTGGTCTTATCGCCACCGTTGAACTTCAGATCGGAGCGGTTGTTGTAAAGAGCATCCAGATAAGAAACGAAGGCAACCAGATCTTTCTTTGCGCTTTCCTTCAGCGCGGCACCGCAATAGAGGTGCTTGGAAGGATCGATGTTATAAACAATGTTACCAACTTCCATATAAGCATCCATATAAGCGGAATACTTCAGGTAATCGGTGTTATAGTCTTCACCCATATCAGCCAACTTATCGGCATACTGAGAGCAGACCAAGAAGGACACAAAGCTTGCATCGGCATCATTGGTAATGCCGCGTTGCTTGGCGATGGCTTTACCAACCTGCATGGGAACGATCATTTCGGGATAATCGGTATTGATCAGAACCTCACCGGTGATGGGGCAGTACATACTGCCGATACCCATTGCGGTATACAGGGGGGAGAACCACAGCTTCTTTACAACCACTTCGCCGCCATCCAAGAACTTCAGGTCCTCAGCGGCAAGATCGAAACAAGCATCCACTGCCTCGCCGATCTCTTCCAAGGAGCTTCCGGTGGAAGCGTAGCGGGAGTGACCGGAGGTGGTATAGAACATATTAGACATACCGTCGATAGCAACCTCGTTGATCTTATCGGTATAGAAGATCATACTGCTTTCCAAACGGTCTTCAGTAAAGAGGTTGGGACGATATCTTTCATCCAGATGAGAAGCGTAAACCAAAGGACGGTTGGTGGTCACACCGTAGCACAAAGAGAAGAGCAGATAGCCGAATCCGAAGATGGCAACCAGCACATAACCCAATTGCACCCAATAACCGGCGATCTTATATCCATCCTTCTTTGCCACAATGGTCTTATAAACCAAGAAGCCAATGTAGCCCAGCACGCCTGCAGCAGTGATCAGAACCAAAAGTTCCATCAAAGGCAGGGGAAGCAGGTTGGATACAGCGGTCAATGCACCGCGTACACCCTTGGATACACTCATCGTTAAGGTTTCACTCAAATCAGAGGAGATCAACGCCAACAGATGAAATACCAGACCCACGATACCCAAACCGGCAATGCTCCACTTCACAATGGAAAATGCGGTGTGATTCATCAGGATCAGTTTCAGTTTTTCTTTCTTGGTATAATTCGGTTTTAAGGCCTCTAATTCCTCAGCGGTAAACTCAAAATTCTCGTCAAACTCTGCCAGATCCTCCAAAGTGAATTCATCGGCAAGGGCTTCTAATTCCTCGAAAGTTCTGAGTTCTTGCACTGCGTCTTCCGCCAGCAATGCATCATCCAGCAATGCCTCTTCTGACAACAATGCATCCTGCTGCAATTCTTCTTGCTGCAAGACCTCTTGTTTCTCCATATCAGCCATATGCGTCCTCCTCGTCCGAATATTGTATATATACAGATATATAATACATTAAATTATACAAAATTTCAAGACCTTATTTATATTTTTTCTACTTTTTTATTATTTGAGACGATCACGCCGCCTCCAATGACTGTATCTTCCCAATAAAATACGGCGCTTTGACCGGGAGCCGCCGCATTTTTCGGCTGCAAAAAGGTCAAAAATCCGCCCTCTTGGGTCAAGGTGAGGCGGGCGGAGGTATCCCGATCCCGTGCCCGCACCTTGGCGGTCAGCCCCTCTTGGGGCAACGGGGTATGAAGCACAATATCCCGCAGGTAAACCACCGTTTGCTCGGTCTCCTCCTTGGTCCCCAAATACACCCGATCGGTGGCGGGATCCAAGGCAGTCACATACAGACGCTGCTCGGCGGAAACCCCTAAGCCTCGCCGTTGACCCACGGTATAATTGCAGATCCCCTTATGGGCGCCCAACAGCACCCCGTCGGTACGGTAGATCTCCCCTGCTTTAGGCGGAGAGCCGGTATATTGCTCAATAAAATCGGCATGGGAACAGCCTTCCTCCAAAAAACAGATATCTAAAGAATCCTTTTTAGCAGCAGAAGAAAGCCCCAGCTCGGCGGCTTTTGCCCGCACGGCCTCTTTTCCCCGCTCACTGCCCAAAGGCAAAAGCAAGCGTGCACGGCAAGCCTCATCAAGACCGTAAAGCATATAGCTTTGGTCCTTTGCCTGCCCCGGAATCCGTTTTATAAGATGAAGATTTCCAAAGGGTTCTACCGCCGCATAATGACCGGTTGCAATTTTTTCGCAACCCAAAGCATCCGCCGCCTCCAAGAGGCCGCGGAACTTTACGGCGGGATTGCAAAGCAGGCAAGGATTGGGGGTCTCCCCCCGCTTATAATACGCCGCAAAGGGGCGCATTACCTGCTCTTCAAACCGCGCAGTCATATCTTTCAAATAAAAAGGAATTCCCAGCTCCTCTGCGGCTTTGCGGGCGGCATCCTCTTCCTTGCCCACCCCGTGCATCCGCAGAAAAACGCCGATGGGCTGATAGCCCTCTTCCTGCAACAGAGCCGCGGCAACGGCACTATCCACCCCGCCGCTTAGCCCTAATGCGACCTTGGTCATTCGGTAACCTCAAAAAGCACGCCCAAGGTAGCGGGGCCGCAATGGCTGGTCACCACGCAACCGGCCATGGTCTCGAAGATCTCTTCAAACAAGCCGGACTCGGCTACCACTGCCTTCACCTTCTCCACAGTCGCAGGATCGGTCTTGGTATAAGTCACAAAGCAACGCTTTTTATTCATTTTATCGGCATTCTGGCTGAGCATTGCCTTGGCATACTGCACCATAACGCCCTCGATGGAGCCGCGGTATTTTTCTCCTGCGCCCATCTTACCGTCTGCCACAAAGATGCGGGGATGCAATTTCAGCATGGTGGCACCCAATGCGGCAACCGAAGAACAGCGACCGCCCATCTTCAGATAGTCCAACTGATCCACCACAAAGCTTGCGCGCACCAATGGAATACGCTTCAAAACCTCTTCATAGATCTCGGCGGCGGACTTGCCCTCTTCCTTCAGATCATAGGCATCCAGCATCAAAAGACCGGTACCGGTGGAAAGGTTGGCACTGTCGACCACATAGACCTTTCCCTCGCCTTCGACCTCTTCTGCCGCCATTTTGGCATTTTGATGGGTCACCGACATGGTGGAAGAAATATTGAAGTGCACCACATCATAGCCCTCTTTGGTGAATTGGGAGAAAAACTCCATATAATCGGGAATGGAAGCGGCGGCCGTCTTGGGAAGTTGCTTATTGGCAGCCACAAACTCATAGATCTGATCCGGCTGTACCTCTTCTCCGTCCTTAAAAGAGTCATCGCCTAAATTTACATAAAGAGGAATGATCTTAAAATCAAACCGCTCTTTCAATTCAGCGGAAAGGTCACAAGTACTGTCCGCCGTAATAATCACTTTATTCATATTCCAAAAACATCCTTTCAAAAAAAGAAAATTTCCACTTCTATAATATACCTGATATTTGCGTAAATGTCAAAGAAATTGTTGATTTTTTTGTTTTAGTACATTATAATAAGAGAAGCATTATAGATACCAGAAATTTCAAGGAGGAAGCAAAAATGCTCGTATCTGCAAAGGAAATGATCCAAAAGGCCTATGAAGGTCACTATGCCGTAGGCCAGTTCAACATCAACAATCTGGAATGGACCAAAGCCATTCTGCTGACCGCCGAGGAAAACAAATCCCCCGTTATCTTGGGTGTTTCCGAGGGCGCAGGCAAGTATATGTGCGGTTATAAGACCGTGATGGGTATGGTCAAGGGAATGATCGAGGAACTGAACATCACCGTTCCCGTTGCCGTTCATCTGGACCACGGCTCTTATGAAGGTGCCAAGAAAGTAATCGCAGACGGATTTTCCTCCGTTATGTTCGACGGTTCCCACTACGGCATCGAAGAGAATATCGAAAAGACCAAAGAGATCATCGCTCTTGCCAACGCCAAGGGGATGTCTGTGGAAGCCGAAGTCGGCTCCATCGGCGGTGAAGAAGACGGCGTTGTGGGTCGCGGCGAAGTGGCCGATCCCGCTGAATGTAAGCTGATCGCCGATCTGGGTGTGGACTTTTTGGCCGCCGGCATCGGTAACATCCACGGGAAGTATCCCGCCAACTGGGCAGGCTTGGATTTCGAAGCGCTGGAGAAGATCCAGAACGCTACCAAGGGGATGCCCCTGGTGCTCCACGGCGGTACCGGTATCCCCGCAGAAATGGTAAAGAAGGCCATCTCTTTGGGTGTTGCCAAGATCAATGTAAATACCGAGTGTCAGCTGGCATTTGCCGATGCTACCCGTAAGTATGTGGAAGCAGGCAAGGATCTGGAAGGCAAAGGCTTTGACCCCAGAAAACTGCTGGCTCCCGGCTTTGAAGCCATCAAGGCAACCGTGAAGGAAAAGATGGAGCTGTTCGGTTCTGTCAACAAGGCATAATTTTCATAAAAACCTTTACCGCCCTGCGCATTTTGCGCAGGGCGGTTCTTTTTTGCGTCCAAGCCCCGTATACTGCAATGAAGGAGGCTTGTTCGATGTCTAAAAAATGGATCATAGGTTATTTCATTCTGTTATTCTTACCTTTTTTATTATTGCTCCTCTTCAGCGGCCCTCTTTTGCGGGAAAAACCGCCGCAAACGACCCCCGAGGAGGAAACGGTCACCCTTTACCGCCATCAATCCAAAACCACCGAAATTTTGCCTTTGGAGGACTATCTTTGGGGCGTGGTGGCAGGAGAAATGCCTGCCTCCTACCACCAAGAGGCATTAAAGGCGCAGGCGGTGGCATCCTATACCTATCTGCTCTACCGCAAAAACAATATGGCGGCCCATCCCGATTCCGACTTCGGGCACGCAGGGGACATCTGCGACGATCCCGCCCATTGCAAAGCCTACCTCTCCCCCGCCGAAGCCACCGCCAAATGGGGCGAGGCTTGGCACAGCGCCTCCTTTCAGCGGATCGCCGATGCGGTGGAGGCGGTGAAGGGACAGGTTGTGCTCTATGAAGGCGCCCCTGCCAACACCGTCTTTCACGCCATCAGCGGAGGCAAGACCGAGGATGCGGCGGATGTTTGGGGCGCGTCCATCCCTTATCTCCGATCGGTGAATTCCTATTGGGATGAGGATGCCAAGGGCTTTTCCTCCTCTCTTACCTTTTCCAAAAGCGATTTTTGCCAAAAGATCGGCTCCGAAAACTACACTTTAGGAGAAACCACCCTGACCGCAGGCGGCTCGGTTGCCGCGCAGGTGATTGGCGATAGGACCTTTACCGGCAGGCAACTGCGCACCCTTTTCGGCTTAAGAAGCACCCGCTTCACCCTAACGCTGGAAGAGGATCAGGCGGTCTTTTCGGTTTTGGGCTACGGTCATCAGGTAGGAATGAGCCAAAACGGCGCCTGCGTTTTAGCGGAAAACGGGTATACTTACGATCAGATCTTATCTTATTATTACACAGACACCAAGGTTGCTCCTCTTTCCTGATTGAATTCGAAAATTTACCAATTTCAATGAATAAGCGCGTTTCATTCTGCCCATATTAAAAAACAGAAAGGATGAAACGCCATGAAAAAGAAGCTTTTATATTTCATAAAAACAAAGGGCTATTATTTGGTGCTTGCACTTTGCGTTTTAACGGTGGGAACGGTTAGTTTTCTTTCCTACCGCCACGCCCAACAGCAAAATGCCGAGACCCCCATCACCCAAGACCCCGACACCGATGTAGAAAAGGTGGAAGACAATGTGCCCGATGAGCGGGAGGAAACTCCCGACCAAGAAACAACCCCCACCGATCAGGAGCAAACGCCCCAAGTTCCCGCCGCGGAATATGCCGCGCCGCTCACCGGAGAGATCATCGCTCATTATTCCCCCGATCATCCGGTGTATTCCTACACCTTGAAGGATTGGCGCACCCACAACGGCATTGATATTGCCGCCGCGGCAGGCACCCAAGTTCTGAATGTTTGGGAGGGCGCGGTGGAATCGGTGATTGAAGACGACCTGATGGGCAAAACGGTGGTGGTGCGCCACACCGACGGCAAGGTCTCCCGCTACGCTTCTTTGGACACTGTTACGGTGGAAGAAGGGCAACTCCTTGCTTTGGGCGATCCCATCGGCACGGTGGGCAGAACCATGCTGCTGGAATGCGGCGAAACGGAGCATCTTCACTATGAACTGTGGCAAGACGATCGCTCGGTAGATCCCTCTTTCCTGATCTCGAAAACCTCATAAAACAGGGGCTGTAAAAAATTCGTCGAATTTTTTACAGCCCCTTTCTGTTAAAGTTCGCAAACATCCAAGCGAGGACGCTTGAACCATTTTCCGTTGGTAAAATCAGGCATCGCTTGAGGAGCACCGCCCTGCTGAATGGAGATCTCCGAAAGCACCGAGACCGCTTGCCAAGTGGCAGCATCATACACATCCACCGGCATAGGTTCCTTATTCTTTAACGCATCCACAAAGGCCTTCACCGTAAACCAATCCATTCCTCCGTGCCCCGATTTCAGCATTTCGGGGGTCACCTCTTTCCAAAGCCTCGGCAGGTATTCTTCCTCAAACCGGGTGGCATTATCCAAATTATCTTTAAGATAATCGGTCATGGACCACCATTCCTTTCCCCCATCCAAAAAAACGCTGTTGGTATCCTGCGTATACATCCCTTTGGTACCGCGCACAATAAAATCGCGGCTATAGGTGCGGGGCAAGGTGGTATCCAACCGCAAAAGAATGGTTTCCCCATTGGCGCAGGTCAGCAGGGTGGTCACAATATCCCCCTGCTTAAAGCGGGCATTCTTCATTTCCTCGGTGGCATCCTCCCGCTCTTTGATATATTCCTCCAGCCCCACCGCCTTGGTGGCAACGGAAGAAACGCTCATAATGCGATTGCCCCGATTGATATCCAAAAGCTTGGCAATGGGTCCCAATTCATGGGTGGGATAATTCTCACAACAGCGATTGAGGTAATTGTCAAAGCGGTAATGGCGGTTTTTGTGCCCATATGCCACCTCTTGCCGAAGGTCATGTCCATAGGCACCGGAGCAATGAACAAGGGTGCCAAAGACATTTTTGCGCGCCATGGCAGTAGCCAAAAGTTCCTCCTTGCCCCAGCAACAATTCTCCAAAAACATATATGGGGTACCGGTGCGCTCATAGGTGCTTACTAAATGATAGCAATTCTCCAAGGAATATTCGCACCCCACCTCACAGGCAACAGGGATCCCCTTTTCCATGGCATAGATCGCCATCTCGCCATGCGCCTCCCAGCCTGCGAAGATAAAAGCGGCATCCAGCCCCTGTACATTTAAAGCCTCTTTATAGTCGGTAAAGCCTTTTGCCGCGCCGCCGATCCCTTGGATATAGTCCAAGGTGCGATCTAACCGATCCTGATGGATGTCGCAGACTGCTGTAATATTGAGTTCCCCATTTTTCAGCAGAACCTTTCGTACCATGGAATAGCCACGGTTTCCCAATCCGATCACACATACATTCAACATGAACATTTCCCCCTTTGCCTTTAGCATACTCTCACCCCGCCGAAAAAACAATGGTTAAAACCCACTGAAACGCTGTGTTTTTTCACCATTTACATTTTTGAATTCCTGTGATAGAATAAAAAACGAGGTGAGCACTATGGGAAATTTTATGCAAGAGCATCAGTTTTTTAAAGCCTTTGTATCGGAAGAAGACCCTTTTTTACTGAATGTGGGTTACCACGATTTTTCGGTGGTACAAAGCAACCGCACCTTCTATGTGCAAAAGTATTACACTTGGCATTTTATTCTTTCCGGCAAAGGCACGCTGGAGATCTACGGCAAGACCTTTTCCTTGCAAAGCGGGCAGATGTTTTTCATTCCCCCTCATACTGAAATGCGCTATTATCCCGATGAGCGGGAGCCTTGGGAATATGTTTGGTTTGCCCTGACCGGTGCCCAAGCGGAAAAATACGGACGCATTTTAAGCACTTCGGAAGGAAATCCTTTACCGCCAAGCACACCCTTTCCCAAGATCGTGCACACCCTTCGGCAGATGATAGACGCTCTGAAAGAAGGCGGCGGCTATTTCAGCGCCCTTTCCGCCTTTTACCAACTGATGGAGATCTGCACCTCCTCCGCTCCGCACACCACAGAGCGGGAGATCCGCCAACTGATCGATCAAAACTTCACCTCCCCCTCCTTCAGCATTGAGGGGCTCTGCGCAGAAATACCCATCAGCCACACCCACCTTTTGCGCATCTTCAAGACCGCCTACGGGATTACCCCCAAAAAATATATGCTCCAAAAACGAATGGAGCTTGCCTGCGAACTGCTTTCCGCCACCGCCCTATCGGTGAAATCGGTAGCCCACTCCTGCGGCTTTGCCGATGAGCTCCACTTTATGAAGACCTTCAAAAAGTTTTTCGGCATTTCCGCCACCGATTACCGTAAAGAGAAAAAATCCCTGCAGCGTTATGGGTTGTGCTCTTAACGGAGAATTTTGAAAATTAGCATTTTTCCATCTTTTCTGCCGAAAAGAATCAGCATCGCATTTGTACACAAAAATGCAGTCGGGCAGTTGCCCAAACCCATCAACAACAGAAAAAGAGAAGGTTCAACCGATTGGTCGTTCCTTCTCTTTTCATTTTAATGAAATATTTTGCTAACGCAAAATGTGAAATAATTCTCTTCGCGAATTGTGAAATATTCGGGATTGCTCCCAAATGTGAAATGAAATAAATCCTCATACGCCGCAGCGTATTTCACATTGCGAAGCAATATTTCATATCCGTAGGATATTTCACAAATCCCGTAAGGGATTTATTTCGTTGGCGTAATGTCTGTTAAGGACATCACGCCTAACGTTGCAGGGATTTTTTGATGCATTATTCAAAGTTTACGCAAAGATCGATGGCTTCTTGCACAATATTGGCTACCTCGCGGTGCTTGGTTGCCATATTGATCTCCTGATAACAGGGACCCCAGATATAGCCGCTGTTGGCATCGCGCATTGCATTAAAGCTTTCGCCGGTCAGGTTTCTCCACTCGTTCATCTGAACGCCGAAGTAGGTATTCTTCACGCAGAATTCAAAATACTCTTTCTTTTGAGCATAGGAGAAGTTGATGTGGGGTTGCTCCTCCAGATAGTCGAACATTGCCTCAGTGAAGCGGTTTGCCCAAAGCTCGGCGAACTTCACTGCATAAGGAATGTTGGACTTATTCTTCACGATCTTGGGAATTTCCATAGTGAAGCCGTAGCTGAACACGGAATAACGTCCGCTCTCGCCGGGTGCCTTGGGATAAGGAACCCAGTTATACTTACGGGCTTTTGCGTAATCGGTATTGGCAAGCTTGGTCATAGCCAACACACGGTCGCTCATCATCAAAGTGCCGTCGAAGAGGCGGGCATAGGTCTGCTCCCACTTAAAGGTATTACCGTCGGAGGGAGAGCTGGTATCTTTAATACTCTTGGTGGTATCGGCATAGAAGGTAACCGCCTCAATGGCACGCTCATCCATCCAGTTATTGATCAGCTTCAGATCCTTGCTTTGGGGATCCAGATCCACGATGGTCACACCGTTGGTCATGGGGAAGCCGTACCAGAAGCTGTTCAGCGCAGGGCTAAAGGCAAAGAGATCCTTACCGTCGGCGGTCTTGGTGGGCACCGAGGTCAGGAAGGAGCGCCAAGCGTTCCAATCCCATTCGTCATTTTGCCACATGGTATGGGGATCCTTCAGATTCAATTCCTCTACCAAGCTTTGGTTGTAAACCAGCATATTTACGGTACCGATGGGAGCAATACAGTGGTAATCGCCGCCGTACTTGGTCTCTTCCATGGTCATATCGTCAATACCGGGGGAATTGCCTACATTGGACATATTGATGTAGGGATTGAGGGATTGGCAAAGCTTGAGATACAAAGGCATACCGGTTACATGAGTGGGGATCAGGTCCAAAGACTTACCCGAGTTCATATAGGTCATAATGGTGGTATGTGCCTTATTACCGTGGGACTCAAAGTATTTTACGGTCACGCCCAGTTCGCTCTTCAGCAACTTCCACCATTCCCATTCGCCTACCAGCTTACCGTTGGCATCGGTATAGAAGAAGTTGTCCTGACCCTCGGCGGTAAAGAAGGTAAAGGTCTTGCCCTTCAGGTCGGCAAGCTTTACATTGTTCTTCACAAAGCCGGTGGTATCCAGATCAAAAGAGGGCATGATCCCATGGTTGATGGGCTTGGATTCTGCCAAGAGCGGGTTGTTTGCCATATCGTACTTCTTGGTTCCGTCGTAGTTCTGCACGATCTGCTCTTGCTTGTTCTCGTTGTCGCCGGCGCCAATGGTAGTGTCGTTTTCCGTATCGGAGCCGGTGTTGCTGTTGTTGTTTTTGTCGTTGGAAGTATCTTTGTCGCCACCGTTATTTTTATCGGTACCGGGCTTTTTATCGGTATCCTCATTTTTATCGGTGGAATTGTTTTGCTGATCCTTATCGTCACTGTTTTCCTCGTTGCCGGAATCATCGTCGAAGGAGTCTCCGCCCACAACGGAATCGCTCCAATCTTCTTCCTCCTGCTTACAGGCAGTGGCCATGGTGACCAGCATCAGCAACGCAAGAAGCACTGCCAACACTCTGCAAAAACGGTTCATAATAGGGTTCTCCTTTCAAAATTTATCATAAAGACAGGGGTTTCATCCCTCCTGCCTTTATCATACATAATCTTTCTGTTTCCGTCAAGTCTGATTAAATTCATATTGAACCAGCACGGGTGCGTGATCGGAGCAATAACCGTAAGCATATTGTTCGGGCTTGGTATCCAAAGTCAGCATCTCCTCGGTTTCAGGGTCAAAGACCCGCGCATCCACTTCATACTGCACCGGCTTCCAAGGGCCTTTGCTGAAGAAATAATCAATGCGGTAGCCATCGTCAAAGTGATGCCCCCAATGGGGGAAGGTGGGGGTCACACCGTCGCCCAGCAAAGCGCCGGCATCCACAAACAACTGTTCTGCCACTTTATAAGTCTCGGCGGTATCGGGGATGTTGAAATCGCCGCAAACCGCCATGGGAGCGGGGCCGTATTGTTCACACAGCCGATCCATCTCCCGACTGAGGCATTTCAGTTGCAGTTCCTGAATATCGGGTCTTAACCCCAAATGGGTGGAAAGAAAATAGAATGGTTCGCCGGTAGCAAGAAGTTCAAACTTTGCCCAAAGGGCAAAGCGAATATCTTCCTCATATTGAGATTCCACTGCGGGCGTATCGGAAAGCCAAAAAACGCCCTCTTCCAGTTTCTTCACCACCGTACGGTCGTAGCAGATGGCAGACCCTTCTTTTTCTTTTTCGGGAAGTCCTTTCAAAACCACTTCTTTTTCATTGCGATAGCGGCAGAATATCTCATAGTTTTCAGGCAAAACATCCGCCAAAGAACGGTTGCCCTCCCCCAGTTCGCCCATCCACCAAGGACGCACCTCCTGAAAACCGACGACTGCCGGCTGATGATCGGCAATGATTCTGCCGATACGCTCCACACGGCGCTCTCTTGCATTGGCACCGGATTCACGGCAATGGCGAACATTCAATGAAAGCAGATCGATTCTTGTATTCATTTTGTCACCTCAATCAAACTGTACTTCAATATAGACGGGAGCGTGATCGGAATAATAACCGTATTCATTTTTGGGAGGATCAAAGTTCAACAGTTTGCTTTCATTGGTATCGGGATCAAACACCCGCTGATCCACCTCATAATGAACAGCAGTCCAAGCATCATCGATGAAAAAATAATCAATGCGTGCATTATCACTCCATTTATTGGCGCCCCAATGGGGGAAGGTACTTCCGCCGTCTCCCAGTTCTCCGCCCACATCGGTCATTTCGGAGGCAATGGTGGCATAGGAAACATCGGTGGGGAAAAGGTTAAAGTCGCCGCAAAGAGCGACCGGTGCTTCTCCGTATTTTTTGGCATGGGCCGCGATCTGCTCCTGAATTACTTCCAATTGGGCGATCTGCAGATCCTGCAGTTTTACTTTGTCTGCGCTGGTGGAAAGATGGGCAGTATAAAAATAGAATTCTTCGCCGGTAGCGTTCACCTTGAACTTGGCCCAAACAGAAAAGCGGGGGCAATCCGCGTCGGGAAACTTGGTCTCCATTTCGGGACGGTCGGAAAGCCAGAAGCGCCCTTCTTTCAGCAAGGTGACTACCGAAGTGTCATACAAAATGGCGCACCCTTCTCTGGACGCCGGCCCGTTTCCTGCGGCCTGCACAAATTTTTCATCTCGGTAATAATGGATCTCCTGATAACCGGCAGGCATTACATCGGGGATCCCCGCATCGGAATCCTCCAGATCATTCATCCACCAACTGCGCACTTCCTGCATACCTACCACCGCAGGGCGGTATTCCCCAAGCATTTTTCCGATTCGCTGCACGCGCTGGTCTCTGGAATTGGGTGCCGCAGGATTGGCATGATAAATATTCAAAGACATCAAACCGATTTTGGTCCCTTTGGGGGTATCGTCCACAGGGGTATCCGCGGGTTCATCCGTGGTGGGATCATCGGGAGTCGGATCATCGGTCGAAGGGTTATCGGTGTTCGGTTCATCCGTAACGGGATCGTCCGTGGTGGGATTGTCCGGAACGGGATCATCCGTGGTGGGATCGTCCGTGGAAGGATTGTTTACAGAAGGATCGTCCGTGGAAGGATCGGGATCCTTGTTTTCCTCCTTTTGATTGGTGTCCACCGTTCCGAATTCTTCATTCGGCTGAGCGGTCACATCCCAATCGTTATCGGAAGAATTGCCGCCGCAACCGGTCAGCAACACTAAGATCAGCAAAACTGCGATCCACATTTTCATTCGTTTCATTCCATAAGCCTCCTTTTAATTTATTATATAATAGTAAAAAATAGATTACAATGTAAAAAAAACACCAAAACCTGTGTTTTTTTATCAAAAATAAATTTATCATATTCCCTTTATCCAAAGATTTTTTCTTGAATTTCTCTTAAAAGTATGATATAAGTGACCTAAAGAAAAGTTATCTTAAAGGGAAAGGAGATGAAAAAATGGGTAATTTTATGAAAGAAGCCGAAATTGTCAAGCAGTTTTCCAAAACAGAAAATACATTTCTTCAGCCTGCCTCTTTTTTTATCCAAACGGTGGGGTATCACGATTTCCAAACCAACCTGATCCGTGCCCGCCGCTGTGCCTTTTTTATGCAATCTCATTATTCCACCATCCACTTTGTGCTGTCGGGAAAAGGAACGCTGGAGATGGGCGGCGCCGTCCATTCCATCCAAGAAGGGCAGATGTTTTTTATTCCGCCCCGTACCGAGATCCGCTATTATCCCGATGAAAGCGATCCTTGGGAATATATCTGGTTTTCCCTGCGGAGCAATGTCACCGAGGAATTGCAGAATTGCCTGGATTTTTCCTTGGAGCAACCTGTCCGCACCTGCGCCCGCTTCCCCGAAGTTAAAAATACCCTGCGGCGGATGATGGAATCCCTCCAAGACGGTGGCGGATCCTTTACCGCCCTTTCCGCCTTCTATGAGATTTTAGAGATCTGCTCTGCTCATACGCCCCACACCGAGATTCGTCAGATCAAACAGATGATCGATCAAAGTTTCACCTCCGCTTCTTTTTCCATCGAGCGGCTTTGCAAGGAAGTCAACATCAGCCACGCCCACCTGTTGCGCCTGTTTAAGAACGCCTATGGGATCACCATTAAGAAGTATGTGCTCCAAAAGCGGATGGAACTGGCTTGCGAACTGCTTTCCACCACCGAACTGTCGGTTCGCTCCGTTGCCCTTTCCTGCGGCTTTACCGATGAACTCCATTTTATGAAGACCTTTAAGAATAACCTGGGCATCTCCGCGTTGCGTTACCGTAAACAGCAAACAACCGAACCCACCAAAAAATAATTGATTTTTTCTAAAAATGTGGTAAGATATATAAAGTAACGCGGGCGTGGTGAAATTGGCATACACGCCAGATTTAGGATCTGGTGTCTTTCGACGTGCAGGTTCGACCCCTGTCGCCCGCACCAGAAAAAAGCATCGACTTTGTCGGTGCTTTTTTCAACTAAATCCACCCTTGCGGGTGGGTGAAATCGTCTTCGACGATGAAATCCAACTTCGTTAGATGAAATCCGCCTCGACGGCGGATGGGTGGATTTAATTTCATCT
>JAZQET010000085.1:0-12242 GCA_045539135.1 Eubacteriales bacterium
GTTGTTTTAGGTTTGTTTTTTCATTAAAACAGCCCTTGCACATCTTTTGGCTCCTGTTATAATAGTGTTAGAAAAGGCGGTGATAATAATGAAAATCTTAAATTTCGGATCTTGCAACATTGACTATGTTTATTCGCTTGATCATATTGTTAAAGAAGGAGAAACAGAGTCGACGGATTGCCTGGAAACCTTTCCGGGAGGAAAGGGACTTAATCAATCAATAGCCGTTGCCAAAGCAGGCTCCGTAGTATATCATGCGGGTTTTGTAGGTTTTGATGGAGCTTTTTTGAAGGATATATTGTCAGATAGCGGGGTCAACGTTAATTTTTTGCAAAAGATTAATGCAAAAAACGGACATGCGATTATTCAGGTTAGTGCCAAGGGCGAGAATTCAATTTTTCTTTATCCCGGATCAAATAAATTGCTAACCAAGGAGTATATTGATAATGTGTTAGAGTGTTTCAATGATGGCGATATAATACTGCTTCAAAATGAGATTAACGAGGTGGATTATATTGTAGAAAAAGCCTTTGAAAAATCTATGACAATCATTTTAAATCCATCTCCATATAATCAATATATTGACCGAATAGATTTTAATAAGTTATCTTACCTTATTTTAAATGAGGTTGAAGCAAAAGCTATCACCGGCTTTGAAGAAATTGAGAAAAGTATAGTTTTTTTAAAAGAGCATTATCCAACCCTTAAAGTTATGCTTACATTAGGTGTGAACGGAAGTGTTTTCATTGATAAGGATGATCATATATATCAAACAGCCTATGAAGTAGAACCTGTTGACACAACAGCGGCAGGAGATACTTTCACGGGTTATTTTGTCTCAGGGATCGCAAATGGTATGAATTATACAGAAGTTTTAAAAAATGCTTCTATTGCTGCTGCGATAGCTGTTTCAAAAAAAGGCGCAGCACCATCAATCCCCGATGCTGATGAAGTGATTCAGGCATCAAAGATTTTTAAATCCAATAGGATGAGTAACAAATCACGTTGTTTGCAAAAGGAAATAAAAAAATATGTAGAAAATAATATTAAAACGGCGAATTTGGACGAATTGGCAGTTAGATTGGGCTATTCGACAGTTTATACCGGAACGCTTGTTAAAAAGCTGACCGGTGAGTCGTTTACTAAATATTTACAAAAAAAGAGATGCGTTATTGCGGCAAACAAATTATTGCACTCGGACTTATCAATTGGGGAAATTATTAGTGATGTAGGTTATGAAAATGAAACCTATTTCCGCAAAATATTCAAAGAAATACACGGCGAAAATCCGTTAGAATTTAGAAAGAGAAAACATAACTGATATGAGAAATTTTATATTAGGAACAGACTGGTGGACCGATTGCGATGACGTGGTTGCACTTAGGTTGTTAGCACGAGCGCACAAAGCTAAGAAAATTAATTTGCTTGGCATAATTATAAATGCGTGTATGGAGTATAGCGTCACCTCGCTTGAGGGATTTCTGAATACGGAAGAAGTATATGTTCTCCCAATAGCTATTGACCTTAACGCAACCGACTTTGGCGGAAATCCGCCTTATCAAAAACGCCTTTCGCAGTTTGCAAAAAAATATCATAGCAACGCCGATGCTAAAGATGCCGTAAAATTATATAGGGCAATTCTAGAAAAAGCGAAAATACCCGTAGAATTGATTGAAATCGGTTATCCACAGGTTCTTGCAGCACTACTTTTAAGTAAAGCAGACGAAATATCCAATTTAAGCGGCGTTGAGCTTGTTAAAAACAAAGTCTCAAAAATATGGATGATGGCAGGAAAATGGGATAAAAATCCCGATACAGAAAACAACTTTGCCCGAAATGAACGCTCAAGAGTCGCCGCAAACATATTTTGTGATATTTGTCCTGTTCCAGTAACCTTTCTTGGATGGGAAGTAGGAGCGAGTGTAATTACCGGCGGAAATTTAGATAAAAACGATCCACTCTATCTTGCTTTGTGTGATCACGGTTCTTCTAATGGTCGTTCCTCGTGGGATCCAATGCTATGTCTTCTAGCCTTAATCGGAGATGAGGAAAAAGCAGGATATTCCGTTATTCGCGGAAAAGGTAGCGTTGATGCTGCAACAGGTCAAAATTATTTTGTTTCCAATCCGAACGGGTTACATTCCTATGTTGTAAAAGAAAAAGCGGATATATATTACGCCGACGCTATAAACAATTTGATAAAAACAAGTGACATCTAAATAGTTCGGAACAGCCAAATAAAAACAGCACCCGATCGGGTGCTGTTTTTATTTATGATAATCATCCCTTGGCGAAACCCCGAATTGTGCCTTATATGCACGGTAAAAGGCGCTGTACTCCAGATAACCGCATTTTTCGCTCACAGCATTTGGTTTCCATCCGCTTGCAAGCATATCTTTGGCAACGATCAACCGTTTTGCAATAACATAATCCCAAACGGATGAGCCTGTAACGGACTTAAATCTTCGGTTCAAATGCGTTTTACTAATATAAAAGTGCTCACAGATCTCATCGAGGGAAGAGAGGAACATCAGATTTTTGTTAATATATTCAATTAAATTTTCGTCTTTTGTTGCCGGATCGTTTTTATCTTCGGTCTTGCTGATATTTTCACAAAGCTCCCTTAACAAAACGGTAAGATATAATTGTTTGACGTCGAAGGAATCCGCTTGAACAATGTTGTCAATATAATGGAACCACATATTCTTTTCAAACTCACCGGCGGGAATTCTGTTAAACTTTCCCAAAGGCTTATTATCAAGAGCTGAGATTAGGCTTTGTCTTTGGGACTCGGGAAGAGCAGTTGCATTGAAATGTATGACGTAACGGCAATAGGGCACGGGGGTGTTGATTAAGAGCGCATGGGTTTCGGATTTTTTAATGATCAGGATATCATTGGGTTTCAGGTCATAGATATTTCCCTCTACAAAGTATTTGGCATTGCCGGACACAAAACAAAAAATCTCATAATTATCGTGGGTATGCCTTTTGAATAAATCAAGATTCGGTTTTTCGGTGTAATTTTTAGCGGCGCTTATATGCGGTTTCATAAACTCATCTCCCGCATAACCATATCATATAATGTTTATATTTGCAATATTTTTTGATATTTTTTTCAATTTACATTAAATTTGATCTTTTTTATAATGGGATACAAAGGAGATGTATAGGATGCCGAATATCAAAATATATGCTTTTTCCGATGAGGCAAGCCCTTCTGTTGATCAACAGATCGATGCCTTGCTCCGCAACGGTCTCAGCGGTATGGAGATCCGAAATGTTGACGGCGTGAATATATCGGATATTACAAAAGAAAAAGCCAAAGAAGTGAAGGCTAAATTGGATGCACAGGGTCTGTGCGTTTGGTCCATTGGTTCTCCCATTGGAAAAATCGATCTCCAAGAGGATTTTGAGAAGCATCTGGAGAAATTTAAGCATACGCTGGAGCTTGCGAAAATACTGGATGCCCAAAACCTTCGATTGTTTTCGTTCTTTATGCCCAAGAACAGCGATCCAAGCGTGCACAAAGAAGCGGTTTTTGCTCGCTTGGGGCGGTTTGCGGAAGCGGCAAAAGGTTATAACATCACCCTTTGTCACGAAAACGAAAAAGGCATCTACGGGGACATTCCCCAACGATGCTTGGAAATCCATCAGCAGTTTCCCGAAATCAAGGCGGTATTTGACCCTGCCAATTTTGTGCAATGCCATATAGACACGATGGAGGCGTGGGAACTCCTCAAAGAGCAGGTTCATTATATGCATATTAAAGATGCTATGGAAGATGGGTTTGTGGTGCCTTCCGGTCAGGGGGTCGGCAATGTGCAAAGGATCGCCAAAGATTTTATGGCTCGTGGGGGCAGGGATTTTACTGTCGAGCCTCATTTGAAGGTGTTCGGCGGCTTTGAGAAGCTGGAGCAAGGCGAAGCGTTTAAGGCGCATTGTGAATTTGCAAGCAACGATATTGCATTTGATACTGCGTGTCAATCTTTTAAGGAGCTTTTGAAATGAAAATAGGTGCACAATTATATACGGTAAGAGAGTTTTGTAAAACCAAAGAAGGCTTGGGGGAAACCCTTCAAAGAATTGCCGACATCGGCTATCAAACGGTTCAGGTATCCGGAACTTGCGATTATGATCCGCTGTGGCTTGCGCAGGAACTTAAAAAGAATGGTCTAAAATGTGTGATTACTCATATATCTAAAGACAAATTACTTGAGAACCCAAAGCAGGTCGCACTGGACCATCAGGTTTTTGATTGCAACTATATTGGACTGGGATCTTTTTCTTTTCGGGAGCCCGAGAAAAATCTGGAGGAATTTTTGAACCTCTTTACTCCGGTTGCCGATGCTGTAAAGCAGCAGGGTAAATATTTTATGTATCATAACCACTCTAGGGAGTTTCAAAAGATCGGCGGAAAAACGGTGCTGGAGCAGTTGGCAGAGCGGTTTCCCGCTGATACGATGGGTTTTACTTTGGATACCTATTGGGCGCAGTTTGCAGGTGCCGACCCTGCCTATTGGATTGAAAAGCTCTCCGGAAGAGTGCCGTGTATCCACCTGAAAGACCAGACCTTTGACCAAAAAATGGCGGTGATCGGTGAGGGGAATATCAACTTTGACCGCGTTTTTATGAGCGCGGAGCGGGCAGGCACCCAATATATGCTGGTGGAGCAAGACGATTGCAATGGGGAAGATCCCTTTGACTGCTTAAAAAGAAGCTATGAATTCTTGAAATCGAGAGGGTTTGAATGATGAATAAGATAAAACTCGGCATTATCGGAATCGGAAATATGGGCTCTGCCCATGCCAAAAATATAAAGGAGGGCAAATGCCCCGAAATTGAACTTGTCGCCATTGCCGACACCGATCCGAAACGACTGGATTGGGCAAACGAGCAGGGGTATGGCGAGAATATCACCTATTTCAACGATGATCTGAAGATGCTGGACAGCGGGCTGATTGATGCCTGCCTCATTGCAGTGCCCCATTATGACCATACCTGGCTGGCGGTGGAGTGTATGAAACGTTCCATCCATGTAATGCTGGAAAAGCCTGCGGGGGTATACACCAAGCAAGTGCTTGAAATGAATGCCGAAGCCGAAAAGCATCCTGAGGTTGTATTCGGAATGATGTTCAATCAACGCACCAACCCTGTTTACAGAAAACTGAGAGAACTGGTACATTCCGGAAAATACGGCGAGATTCGCCGCACCAACTGGTTGATCACCACATGGTACCGCCCGCAAGCGTATTATAATTCAGGCGGTTGGCGCGCCACTTGGGCAGGAGAAGGCGGCGGTGTTTTATTAAATCAATGCCCCCATCAGCTTGACTTGTGGCAATGGATCTGCGGGATGCCCGTAAAGGTCGATGCCCATCTTCATTACGGGAAATGGCACGATATCGAAGTGGAAGACGATGTTACCGCCTATGTTGAATATGAAAACGGCGCAACCGGTGTGTTTATTACTTCTACAGGCGATGCACACGGTACCAACCGTTTTGAAATTCAAATGGATCAGGCGAAATTCGTTGTGGAAAACGATGTTCTTACGGTGTGTGAATATGAAATGACCGAGCAAGCGTTTTCAAAAACAAATACCAAGCCGTTTGATCGTGTCAAAGCCGAAACATTCAAGGTGGAAATCGACGAGGAAAATCCTGCACATGTGGGTGTCTTAAATGCTTGGTCTGATGCTATTTTGCATGGCGGCAAGCTGATTGCCGACGGGCGCGAGGGGATCAACGGTCTTTCCTTGTCCAATGCGATGCACCTGTCGTCTTTCTTGAATCAAGAGATCGCACTTCCCTTGGATGATGAACTCTATTATAATGAACTTAAAAAGCGGATTGCTTGCTCGAAGGAAAAGAAAACGGTGGCCAACGGATTTGCCGATACGGCGGATGTGATGGGCAGTACAAAGTCATAAACTGTTGTTTATGCCATATTATGGTGGGAGAAGCGTATGTCAATGACGTTTTATGTGAAGGATTATTTGCTTTTTAATACCAGCGACAGCTCTGCCATTGAACGTTGTTTTGTTGATGCTAATCAAATCAGCGGGGAAAACACGATCGTTTTTGATGGCAAGGATTATCTTATCGATCGGGCAATTTTAGTTTCTTCCAATACACAGATAATTATTGATAATTGCACCATTAAACAAACAGATTATGTATTCGATAATGTTTTCCGTGGGGATAATCTTATCATCAACGGAATCAACCCTTACGGGCCGCCTGTGGATGTGACGCCGATTCATCATATCAAAATTATGGGCAAAGGCAATGCGAAGGTGATCGGTACAGACAAGCCGCGGACAGGTTATCATCCCTTTTTTAACGAATATCAGGAAATGACCGGTGATTTTTGGGGATGGAGAACCCATATGTTCAGCTTTTCTTTCGGCAAGGATATTGAGATCTCAGGGCTCAAGCTCCGTCAAACAATGGGTTGGGCAATCACCTTCGATTATTGTCAGCAATGCCATATACACGATATTGATATTCGTTCGAATGTTAAAAACGGGGACGGCATCGACTTCCGTTCGGGATGCAATCACTGTGTGGTTGAAAACATAACCGGATTTACCTCCGATGACACCGTTGCCTGTACCGCCCTTTCAAGAGGAAAAATTCAAAGACCGTTATCGAAATATCTTTCGGTGGGGGAGCCCTATAATTCCTCCCACGAAAATATTGACGGAAGCGTGCACCATATTAAAATCAGAAATATTTTCACCGGCGGATTTCATCACGGTGTTATTTGTCTTTCTGCATACGGAAACCAGGTGCACGATATTGAAATTTCAAACATAAAGGAATCGGGCGAGGGGCATCGGGAAGCAACGGTCAAGGTTTATACCGGATACGGTGAGGGCTACAATGCAGGGGATATTCACGATATTAAAATTCGTGACATCACCTCCGAAAAAGCAAAATATGCGTTTATGATCAATTGCGAAACGCGAAATTTGACCGTCGAAAACCTTGTGCAAAACAATCCGGAAGGAATCGCATATTTCAAAAAATAAGGAATAGTATGCCGCAACCCAAATAAAAGAAGGCACCTGCTTGCAGGATGCCTTCTTTTATTTTGTCGGAAGCGTTCAAAGCTTTTTCATTGTTACTCGCGGTTTATTTTTCCATCTCACGGTTGCCAAAAGAAGAAATCAATGGTAAAATAGCAACATAGAAAACTATTTTAAGGAAAATATCAATGGAAAAAGAATTAACATTCAAAGACCTTGGGCTTTCGGAAGAGATGCTCAAGGCATTGGAAAAGAAGGGCTATGCCTATCCCACCACCGTGCAGAAATTGGCGATCCCCGAGTTTATGGCATGGCGGGATGTGGTGGCAAAGGCGCCCACCGGCACCGGCAAGACCTTTGCCTTCGGCATCCCCATGATCGAGCATATCGATGCAGATTGCCCCGAAATTCAAGGGCTGATCTTGGCGCCCACGCGGGAGCTTGCTATGCAGATCGGCGAGGAGCTGCGGGGTCTTTTGACCTATTATAAGGGCATTCGGGTGGCGGTGCTTTACGGCGGCGCAGGTCTTGCGGAGCAGGCGCAGCAGTTGGAGAAAAAACCCCAGATCATTGTGGCGACCCCCGGCCGGCTGATGGATCACCATAAGCGCCGCAACCTGCGGTTTGACCATATCCAAACGGTGGTGCTGGATGAAGCAGACCGTATGCTGGATATGGGCTTTTATAAGGATGTGACCCGTATTGTGGATATGGTGAAAAACCGCCGCAATCTGGGTCTGTTTTCCGCTACCATCAGTCAGGAAGTGATGAATGTTTCTTGGAAATATCAGCGGGATGAGGTGGAGATCACGGTGGAGCCCAAGCGGGAAGACCGCCCCGATATCGACCAATATTCCGTAACGGTTCCCCCCTTCAAAAAGACCGAGGCGACCCTCACTATGGTCAAAGAGGGCCCCTTTGAGCGGGTGATCATTTTCTGCAATACCAAGGTGATGTGCCAGCGGCTTTGCGATGATCTTCGCAAGGGCGGGGTGGATTGCGATTGCCTCCACGGCGATATTCCCCAGAATAAACGGGAAAAGACCATGCAGAAGTATCGGGACGGGAAGCTTACCGTGCTGGTGGCCACCGATGTGGCTTCCCGCGGGATCGATGTGGACGATGTGGATTGCGTGCTGAACTATGATATCCCCGAGGAGCTGGAGTATTATATCCACCGCATCGGCCGAACCGGACGGGCGCGAAAAAAAGGCGTTGTTTTCTCTATGCTCAATAACTTCGCCGAGAAGATCAAGCTGGAAGAAATTGCAAAATATACCAAATATGAGATCAAGCCCTTGGTGCTGGGGGAGGACGGCGTTCTCGCCGAAGCCCCTGCAGAAGGACGGTAATTTTTACTCAAATTGAGGAACCGATTATGAATTTTATCGAGATCGCCAAAGGGCGGCAGTCCTGCCGCAATTATGATGAGACCAGACCGGTCGAGCAAGAAAAGATTCAAGCCATCTTGGAGGCGGTGCGGTTGGCGCCCTCCGCCTGCAACGGGCAACCCTATCATATTACCGTTTGCCAAGGGCAGGCGGCAAAAGAGGTGGCGAAAGCCACCATGGGCATGGGAATGAATAAGTTCGCCGCCCAAGCGCCGGTGCTGATGGTGCTCTCCGAAGAGCCTTATAACCGCACCGCCGCGGTGGGGGCAAAGCTGAAGAATAATGATTACCGCTCCATCGATATCGGCATCGCCGCCGCGTACCTGACCGCGGAGGCCACCGCCCAAGGCTTGGGCACCTGCATCCTCGGCTGGTTGGATGATGCGCGCATCCGCGCCGTTTGCGGTCTTTCCCATCCCGTGCGCTTGGTGGTCACGGTGGGTTACCCCAAGGCAGAGGATCCCTTGCGCCCCAAAAAACGCAAGGCAATAGAGGATTTCAGCCATACCGTAGAAACTTGACAGTCCCTGCCGAAAGGCGTATAATAAAGGCACCCCTAATAAAGGAGAGAGAAAAATGAATTATGCAATTGTTTTAGCCGGTGGAAGCGGTACCCGTACCGGTGCCGATGTGCCCAAGCAGTTTGTGGAAGTGCTGGGCAAGCCCATTCTGGCTTATACCTTGGAGACCTTCCAAGAGCATCCCGATATCGACGGCATCATTGTGGGATGCCATCCCGATTGGCTGGAGTATATGGAAGAAATGATCCAAAAATATGCGTTTACCAAAGTTCGCTGGATCGCCGCCGGCGGCGGCACCTTTCAGGATACGGTGATCAACTGTATGCACCGTTTGGAGGGAGAGATCCAAGACGATGATCTGGTGCTGATCCAGTTCGGCGCCGCTCCCTTTACCAAGCCTGTTATTATCGAGGATAGTATTCGGGTGGCAAAGGAAAAGGGCAATGCCATTGCCTCCACCCCCTGCTACCTGCTGTTGGGTGAGCATAAAAAGACCGAGCGGATCTTCCGCTTTATCGACCGCGCCCAGTATAATCAGGCGGCCTGCCCTTGGACCTACCGCTTCGGCCTGCTGAAGGAGCTTTATGCCGAAGGTGAGCGGCGGGGCATTATGGACAAAGTGGATGCCTATCCCACCGCCTTGATGGAAGCCATGGATTATCCCATCTACCATTCCTATAGCGACCAGACCAATGTGAAGATCACCGTGAAAGAGGATATCGAACTCTTTGAAGGCTGGGCTATGCTTCAAGAAAAAAGAAAGAATGAGCAGAAATGAGGCTTTTCTATAGGGAAGAGATGTTCAAGGAGGCGAAGGGTAGATGATCCGATTTGACCGACTGTGGCAAACCATGAAAAGATGCGGGATTTCCCAGTATGATTTATATACGAATTATAATGTAAACCGCTCTCAATTGGATCGCCTCAGAAAGAATAAAAATGTTGAGGTCAACACCATCGATAAACTTTGCAATATTTTGCATTGCCGTGTGGAAGACATTATGGAGCATATACCCGACGATAATTTGTTTTAATAGAAAGAGCAGGTCTTGCGACCTGCTCTGTTTTGTTTTTACATTCTTTTTTTGAAAAAATTGGGATCGTTGTGGCGCATTCCGCATTGCAAACAAAAACAGTCACAATCACACCCCAGACGGTCATCGATTTCGTGACCGTACCCTTTGTTGTGCTCACACGGCTTGTTTCCCCAACTCTTTTGCAGTTGAGTCACTTCCGAAGTAGTCTTTTTCATTCGTTTTAACCGCCTTTTAATTTGATACACTTATAATTCATTTTAAGAGCAAGTCCAATTTGATTTGTATGCAGGAACTATATATATTCCGTTCAAATAGCAAGTGTCTCTTAACAAAGCCTTGACCGAACTGTATGTAAAACTCGTTTCTCCGCTTAGTCCATACCGGTAATAGAAAGTAAAGGAGGAGGTTCCGTTATTTTTTACAGTAAGTGTGGTGGAACTAAATGCGTGATCATTAATATCCATTTGAACCGAAACCTTAAATTCCCAATTCTTGGATGTAGGGAAGTCGACAGTAGAAAGAGAATGACATTGATAAAAAGAATATGCGCCGATAAACTCTATAGCGTCTGTGAAAACAAACTCTGCTAAATTTATACAATTATAAAATGCATGCTTATTAATGGTAGTGATGTTTTCAGAGAGAACAACCTTTGTGAGTTTACTAAGATTAGAAAAACCGCTATCTAATATTTGTGTAACAGCGATATCATTATAGGTTGCAGGGAACTCAATAGTTGTTGCGTCTTGAGCCAATCTGCCCGCTCTTACGCCGTAAGTTCCATCATCAAGTAGCTCAAATTCAAATAAACTTTCGGAATTATCGGAAAGAGAGCCCACATCTACCGGATTTTCCAAATCATCGGTATAGGTGATATAGAGGTGCCCGTTTTTGATTTCCACGTCAGCAATGCCTCGGCCGGGGTCACCTTTTTCACCCTTGGGACCTTGGGGGCCGGTGGCACCTGTTGCGCCTGCGGCGCCGGTTTCGCCGGTCGCACCTTGCGGACCTTGAGGACCGGTTGCACCCGTAGCACCTGCAGGTCCTTGGGGACCGGTTTCACCTTGGTCACCCTTGGGACCTTTGATATTAACAAGAAAACTTTGGGTACCGTCTTCGCCGTATTTTACATAGAGGTTGCCCTCGGCATCAACGGAAAGATAGGGGGTAAGACCGGCTTCACCCTGCGGTCCGGTGGCGCCTGTGGCGCCCGTTTCGCCCTGCGGACCTTGGGGGCCGGTGGCGCCCGTGGCACCCGTTTCACCTTGCGGTCCCTGAGGACCGGTGGCACCCGTTTCGCCTTGGATTCCTTGCTCCCCTTGGAGACCTTGTGCACCGCGAATGGGACCGATGGCATCCAGTTCGGTGCCATTATCCAAGGTAATGATCAGCATATAATCTGTAGTCAGCCGAACGGTTTTGATGCTTGCGCCCTGCGCACCGGTCGCGCCGGTTTCGCCCTGCTCACCTTGTTCACCCTGTGGACCCTGAGCTCCGGTGGCACCGGTTTCACCCTTCGGGCCTACGATGGATTGCTCAATCACAATGGGCGCGCCCTCTTTCATGGTAATTACAAGGTAATTGTTTTCATTCACAGTGATGCCGGTGATGCCGTTGCCGTCTTCACCTTTTTCGCCCTGCTCACCTTGAATACCCTGAATACCTTGTTCACCCTGCGGACCCTGAGGACCGGTAGCACCCGTGGCGCCGGTTTCACCCTGCGGACCCTGAGGACCGGTAGCACCCGTGGCACCGGGTTCACCCTGCGGTCCCTGAGGACCGGTAGCACCTGTGGCGCCGGTTTCACCCTGCGGACCCTGAGGACCGGTAGCGCCTGTGGCACCGGGTTCACCCTGCGGTCCCTGAGGACCGGTAGCGCCTGTGGCACCGGGTTCACCCTGCGGGCCCTGAGGACCGGTAGCACCTGTGGCACCGGTTTCACCCTGCGGACCCTGAGGACCGGTAGCACCTGTGGCACCTGTTTCACCCTGCGGACCCTGAGGACCCTGTTCACCCTGCGGGCCTTGGGGGCCGGTGGCGGAAACGGTGGTGGGGGTCCAGGTTATTCCGTTATCGGTAGAGATTTCCCAAAGATTGGTTGTTGTATTAATACGCACTTGGGGCGCAATGGCATCGTCGCCCTTTTCGCCTTGAGGTCCTTGAATACCTTGTTCACCCTGAGGACCTTGAATACCTTGCTCGCCTTGGATACCCTGCTCACCTTGAGGGCCTTGTACACCCTGCGGGCCTTGGGCACCTGTGG
>JAZQET010000086.1:0-14879 GCA_045539135.1 Eubacteriales bacterium
CAACCGTAAATACGGTTTTTCAATGCTTCAAATTCCTCTTTGGTGGCGCCCATACGCACATCTCTGGTATGCGGGGTCTGGCTACCGGCGGGGTTGAACTCGGGAGGAAGGCCGCGCTCCAACACGTGGTTTGCCAAAAGACCGGTATGGTCGGTACCGCCGGAGAGGTACATTTTATGAGCCTTGGCAAACTTAAAGGCTTCATAAGCATCATAGCCGTCAATACCAGGATGATCATATTCCACGCAATTCAAGCCGTATTCATAAAGACGGGGCAAATGATGGGTGGTGCGGCTGGGATGCGCAAGGCTTGCCACACCGCCTGCATCGCGGATCGCGCGGATGATGGCTTCTGCAGTAAGAGGCTTTACGGGATTTTCAAATTGAACCTTTTGGTTAAACAGGGTACGGAACTTCCAATAATCAGCCTCTTCCCACTCGGTATTCTTCACCAAGGTGGCAAACACCTGCTCATTGCAGATCCAGCACTCGGTGCCGAAATCATCGACCACCTGCTCCCAAGTGATCCCGCTCAACAGACCCTCGCCGAAGGCTTTATCGAATTGAGCCTTAGTCTTATTCCAGTTACGGACATAATGGGTATGGATATATTCGGCAATATCCTTTGCGGTGGGGTCGAAATCATAGCCCACAATATGGAAGCTGACACCGTTATCCCGCACAGCGGCTTCCATCCCGAACAGATACTCCATTCCGGTCTGCTCTGCCGCCACCTGCAGTTCTTTATAAGCCGCCACATTATCGTGGTCGGTAATGGCGATGGCACCATAGCCCATTTCTTTTGCCTTTTGGCACAGTTCCAACGGAGTCCAAACACCGTCGGAATAAGTAGAATGAAGATGTAAGTTTGCGTATTTCATCTCAATGCCTCTCCTTTTTATCGTTAGATATTAAACGCCATAAAACGCATCATCAATACTGCTGCCTGCTGACGGTCTGCGGTTCCGGTAGGATTGATCACCACACCGCCTTCGGCGGGAGCCCCCTGCAACAGACCTGCATAAACACCCCAGCGCAAGCCCTCTTTTGCCCAATCGGCAACGGTGTTGCCGTCCAAAAAGCTGTCCAAGCTGCCAAGAGTGGTATCTCCGTGAATGGTTTTTTCATAGCGATACAGCAGGGTTACGAATTCATCTCTTCGCAAGGCACGGTCGGGAGCAAAATTATTCTGCGTATCCACACCGTTGACCAAGCCCTTTTCTGCCGCCCAATTCACCGCATCCTCATACCAAGAATCCTTCACCACATCGGCAAAGCCTGCATCATAAGTAACGTCGGGCATATTATTCAATTTATACAAGGCGGTAACCACCATGGCACGGGTCATTACCACTTCGGGAGCAAAGGTGGTCTCCGAAGTACCGGTCATCACACCCTGATCATAGCAATAGAGAATGCCTTCATAGGACCACATCCCCTCATTCACATCGGTATAGGGGTTTTCGATCTCATCGGCTTCAAAGTCATCATCCATTTCCAATGCCGCGGCGGTCAGGGAAAAAGACAGCAGAAGTACCACCGACATCAGCAACAAAAAACTGCGCTTGAACCATTGAACATTTGCTTTTTTCATTTTTTGGAAACCTCCTTGAATTTAATCTTTGAATTTAATCTTTTAATTCAACCACCGTGATGCCCGTGTCGCCTTCCCCATAGGTGCCAAGACGATAGGATTTCACCAGCGGATGCGTTTTTAAGAACTGATGGACCCCTGCGCGCAGAGCACCGGTGCCCTTTCCGTGGATCACCGTTACCGAATGGAAGTGATCCAGCAAGGCAGAAGCCAAAAATTGATCGATCTTTTCTTCTGCATCTAAAATGGTTTCACCCCGCAGATCCAGTTCACTGCGGGCCTTGGAGGAATGCTCCATTCTTTGCACCCGCAGGGATGCTTTGGGACGCTTGGGTTCTTCCTCCTTGGGGGCAAAAAGTTCGCTTTTACTGATCTTCAGGCGGATACCGTCGCAATTCACCTGCACCTGATCGCCCAAGAGAGCCAAAACGGTGCCGTGACGGTTCATTTTTGCCACATAGACCCGCATTCCCACCTTGACTTCTTCTTTCAGAGCCTGACCCTGACGGGCAGGTTCGGGCGCACCGCCCACATGATCTAGCAAGCGGGAGGAGCCGCTTTTGACTCCGCTTTTTAATGCTTGCAGGGTAGCCTTATCCAATTGCCCTTGCTTTTCTTTCAATTCCTTTAAGAAGGACTCTGCCTCCCGACGGGCGGATTCTACCAGATTGCGGGCCTTTCGCTGAGCATCTGCCACCTCCCGATCAGCACCGGAAAGCAGTTTCTTGCGCTCCTCGGCAAGGGAATCCCGCTCCTTTTTCAGCGCCAAACGCTCGGCACCCAAGGCAGAGATCTTTTCTTCATATTTGTTCTTTTCCTGCTGAAGGCGGTCGATGACCGTTTCCAACTGACGGTCCGCCTCACTGACACGGCTTTCCGCATCCCGAATTACGCCCTCAGGCAAGCCCAAGTGGCGGGAGATTTCAAAGGCATACGATTTGCCGGGGATGCCCATTTGCAAGCGATAGGTGGGGCGCAAGGTCTCCAGATCAAAGGCGAAGGAAGCGTTTTCCACCCCTTGATGAGAAAGCGCGTAGGTCTTCAGTTCGCTGTAATGAGTGGTTGCCGCCACATAGGCGCCATCCTTCCTAAGTCGCTCGATAATGGAGATCGCCAATGCGGCACCCTCCACAGGATCGGTACCGTTACCCAATTCATCAAAGAGCACCAAGCTCTCACTGTTATTGGACTGCATAATATTGCGGATGTTCCGCAGATGGGAGGAAAAGGTGGAGAGAGACTGCTCAATGGACTGCTCATCTCCGATATCCGCATAGATCCGATCGAAAATATAAAGCTTTGCCTCCAAAGCAGGTACGGGAAAGCCCGCTTTTGCCATCAGGCTCAAAAGACCCAAGGTCTTTAAGAAAACGGTTTTACCGCCGGTATTGGGGCCGGTGATCACCACTGTATCGATTCCATTGCCCATCTGAAGATCCAGCGGCACCATCGTTTCTTTGGAAATAAGGGGATGGCGGGCACCTTTCACATCGATGGTCTTATCATTGCTCAAAACAGGCGGGCAACAATCGCCGTCGGCGGCATACTTTGCCTTACCGAAGACCATATCCAATGCCACCACGGTGCGGTAAGAGGTCAAAAGGGGCAGGGCAATGGCGGTAACCTGCTCTGTTAAAGCCTCCAAGATACGGGCGATCTCTTCCTTTTCCTCCGCCTCCAATTTGCGGATCTTATTATTTCCTTCCACCACAAAGAACGGCTCGATAAACAAGGTTCCGCCGCTATTGGAAGTATCGTGAAGAAGACCCTTTACTTCCCCGCGGTTATCGGCGCGCACTGGCACCACATAACGGTCATAGCGCAGGGTAACGATGGGCTCCTGCAGAGCCTTGGACACTTCGGGGGTGCGGATATACTTTTCCAGATCTGCCTTGATCCCTTGGGAAGTGGATGCAATTTTCCGCCGAATGGATGCCAAAGCGGGAGAGGCATCATCGGCAATCAGTTCTTCAGTCACAAAGGTGCGGTCGATCCGCTCATAGAGGGCGGGCTCGGCATACAACTGGGTAAAGAACAGATCCAACACGGGGGTATCGAAGTTCTTATTCTCATAATAGCGAAGCAGATCGGCACCGGTCTTCAAAAGCGAGCCCACCGCCATCAATTCTCTTGCCCCCAAAGGCAGACCCTTTTCCGCCTTACTTATGTAAAGAGGAAGGTTCTCACTCAAGCGGTTTAAGGGAAAGCGAGGGTTACGCTCCAGCAGTTGCATAGCCGCCACGGTCTGATCGATCTGCAAGCGGGCGCAGGGTGCATCAAACAACGGAAGCAGCTCCTTCAGTCGCCGCGATGCCTCTTCGGTGACGCAACGCTCCGCCGCCTGCTCCAGCACCTTGAAATATTCCAAGGCACCGATGGATTTTTTATAATAAAACAGATTTCGATTACTCATAGATCACTCTTCATACACGGTTTTCCACATTTCCAGCGCAGGCGCTCTTAATTCCAAATGATATTGAGCGAAAGCCTCCGAAAGATGGGAAAGCCGCACCAATTCTTCCTTTGGAACTGTAAAGGAAAACGCCTTTGCAGGATTTTGGTTCAAAATATAGGTCATCGCCGCCGCACCGGTTTGGGTGATGGGCACCGTTCTTTTAGAGGCGGCGCAGGCATCGCAAAGAATGCTTCCGTCCTCCAAGTCGAAGGCACTTCCCAAATGGCCGCAGGTGGCCAAATTGGGGCAATAGCCCATCATCTGCATGGTTTTTAATTCAAAGACGCTTTTTACCAAAAGCGGGGAGCGCCCTTTGCCCAAAAGATACAGGCTATTGAGCAAAAGCGGCAGAAGCGCGGCGGTCTCCTGCTTGTCCCCTTTCGCAAAATACAATGTAAGCTGTGCAAAATAGCTTGCCAGAAAGGTATGTTCCACCTGTTCTTTTAAGAAGTGGAAGGGTTCCTCTAAAGTGAAACTGTTCAGCAGGCGGTTTCCGCCGCCGGTTTCATAGAGGACCCACTCCCCATAATAAAATTGGTCATATGAATTCTTCTTGCGGTTGGCTTTCGCAAACACAGTGATCAATCCCAACCGATCGGTGAGAACGGTCAATGCCTTTTCCTCATGAACCGTGGGATTGATTTTCAGGAGAATTCCCTTGACTTTGTAGGTCATACTGCATGCCCTTTTCTTTTTCTTCCAGCGCACGGTATGCCAAATACGCCTCCACGCTGCCGGTATTTTCAAATTGCCGCCATGCTTCATTGCGATCCATTTTTATCACCTCATCTATAGTTAGTATAATAAAAACGGTGCAAAATAGGCTTAACAATTTATGGTATCTTACTCCAAGGTGAAGCCCAAAGAGTCTAAAAGACCGCTGTTATTTTCCCAGTCTCGCTTCACCTTCACAAAGCATTTCAAATAGATCTTTTTCTCGAAATGGCGCTCCAGATCTTTTCTTGCTTTTTCGCTGATCTCTTTCAGCATACTGCCGCCCTTACCGATGATGATCCCCTTGTGAGACTCTCTGGAGCAATAGATCACCACATAAATGGAGATGAGATTCTCCTCTTCCTCAAAGGCATCGACGGCCAACGCCACACCGTGGGGAACCTCCTGCCCTAAAAGATACAGCATCTTTTCCCGCACGATCTCGCAGGCAAAGACCGCCTCGCTTTGATCGCTCAACTGATCGGGGTCATAGAAAAAGGGCGATTCTTCCGCATATTTTTCCAGCTCATCCAAAAGGATCTCTACCCCATCCCCGCTTTTTGCAGAAAGGGGAACCACTGCATCAAATTCAAATTCCGCTGTATAAGCGGCGATGGCGGAAAGGATCTTTTCTTTGGGAATGGCGTCGATCTTATTCAGCACCAAAATGGCAGGGATCCCCATTTGAGAAAGGCGGGAGAGCATCTTCTTTTCCTGCTCGTTGGGGCTTTTCGCCTCCGCCACAAACAATGCGACCTCGGTCTCTTCCACTGTCTCGCTGACCGTCTGTTCCATTCGCTTTCCCAATCCGCTTTTGCCCACAATAAAGCCGGGCATATCCAAAAAGACAAATTGGGTCTCCCCCTTGGTAAAGATCCCCGTGATACGGGTACGGGTGGTTTGGGGCTTGGGCGAAACGATGGAGATCTTCTCGCCGATGATTTGATTTAAGAGGGTGGATTTTCCCACGTTGGGCCGCCCCATCAGGGTGGCAAATACAGTTTTAGTTGACATTTTATGATCCTTTTTTATACGTCTTTTTACAAAATACAAAGAATACCATTACGGCAACATACAGTGCCAGCAATACAAGCCGATCCCAGCGGGCAAAGAATTCAAAGATCTTAGCAAAGACCGCCACATCCCAAAAGAGGAAATAGGCGATCGCCACCGCACCTACCGCAAAGATCAGCACCGCAGCAGCAGCCGTATCTTTGGCATTGCGGATATGGCGGCTTTTTTCGCGGGTGATCTTATTATCGGTTTGCTCGATGGCGGTATTCAGGCTCTCGGAGCCCATCACCAAAGTGATCTGCAACACCAAAAGTGCCCATTCCACCGCGGAAAATTCATAGAACGAAGAAAGCAGAAGAACGGTCAAGGCGGCAAAGCAATGAATTCTGAAATTCCGCTCATATGCAAGCTGATAGCCGATCCCCCGAAAGGCATACAAAAAACTTTTCAAGAAACTTCTCATCTTGTCAGCCCCATTTCTTTTAAGATTTCCTCTTGTTTTCGGAACATCTCGCTCTCTTCCCGCTCCCCCAATTCATGGTCATAGCCTAAAAGATGCAGTAAGCTATGCACCGAAAGGAAGGCGATCTCCCGCTCAAGGGAGTGACCGTATTCCTCCGCCTGCGCCTCCGCTTTGGGAAGGCAGAGCACCATACTGCCCAAAAAGACTGCCCCGCTTTCGGGATCTTCTTCGGCATTAAACGGATCCTCCTCCATAGGGAAAGAAAGCACATCGGTGGGACGGTCGATGCCCCGCTGCTCCCGATTGATCTCTTGCATTTCCGCAAGATCTGCAAAAAGCACCTCGATCTCACAATCCTTAGGGAACTGTTCATATGTAAGCGCCGCGGTAAGTGCGGCTTGGATCAGTTCGCGATGCAGGTCTTCTTCCTGCAAAAGGGTCACCTTCATTTTGACTTCTTCTCCCCGTCATTTTTCTTCTCATAAGCATCCACGATCTTCTGCACCAACGCGTGGCGCACAATATCCCGCTTTTCAAAGCGATGGATGGCGATCTGCTCAATATCCTTTAAGATCTTCAATGCGTGCATCAAACCGGAGGGTTTCCCGTCCAGATCGATCTGGGTGGGGTCGCCGGTGACCACGATCTTGGAATTAAAGCCAAAGCGGGTCAAAAACATCTTCATCTGCTCGATGCTGGTGTTTTGCGCTTCATCCAGAATAATAAAACTGTTATCCAGCGTACGACCCCGCATATAAGCCAAGGGCGCGATCTCGATGATATTCTTTTCCATCAGCCCTGCCACCGTATCGGGGCCCAGCATTTCAAAGAGGGCATCATACAGCGGGCGCAGGTACGGATCTACCTTATTCTGCAGGTCGCCGGGCAAAAAGCCCAGCTTCTCCCCCGCTTCCACTGCAGGGCGGGTCAGCACGATCTTGGAGACCTGCTTACTCTTCAAAGCGGAAACGGCCAACGCCACCGCAAGGTAGGTCTTACCGGTGCCCGCAGGACCTACCCCGAAGGTCACCACATTTTTGGTGATGCATTCCACATAATTCTTTTGGGCAATGGTTTTGGGCTTAATGGGCTTTCCGCGGGTGGTGATGCAGATGCATTCATCCAAGGCCTTCACCACATTACAGCCCCGATCCTCCCCTGCAAGGTGGATCAGGTAGCGCACCTTTTGCACATCGATCTGCTCCCCTCGCGCCGCCAGCGCAAAGAGGTTTTCCAGCACGGTAATGGCTTTTTCTGCATTAGCCTCTTCCCCGCTGATCACCAAATTCTCGCCCCGATTGATCAGGCGGATATCCAATTCGGTCTCCAAAATGCCTGCGTGCTCATCGAAGGGACCAAAGACCGCAGGGATCAGGGAAAGTTCAGGATTTTCAAAAATCTTTTGCATTGGAACTCCTTAAGCTTTAATTTATTAAAATCGGCATTTCCACGCCGATATCCTCCTCGCAAAAGTAAACTGCGTGGAGGGACAGCACTCCGTCGGCCATCCTTTCCTCTACCTTACGGCGGGTAATCTTAACACTGCTAAGCCGATCGGTTTCATAAAAACCAAGCTGCGTATACGCAAGGCTGCGTGCCTCCTCCTCGGTGCGGGATACGGTCTTGAGTTCCACCTCCTGCACCTTTGTTACATAAAAGCAAACAGGGAGTGCAAAGGAACCCAGCCGCAGAGGATAGACCTTTGGCATACTATCATATACATTATAAGATATTTTTTGCTTAAAATAAAGAGGAAACTTAAACTTCCCCAAAGAAATTGCAAAAAAATTTTTATTTTTTCCTGTTTTTTTCCGTATTTCCTCTGTAAAGGGAACGGAAACATCCGTTTCCCGCTCCGTGGATGCCATTACGGTAGCAATGCAATGACTCAAACGGCGGATTCCGTATTTATCGGTCCAATCGCCGCTGACCAAAAGATCCCCCGCTCGCACCGGCTCTCCCACCTGCACCTGACGGGTACCTCCGTAATCCTCAACCGAAAGGATCACCCCATCCCGCGCTGCATAGATATTGGTGGGCACCGAAGGATCTTCGATCTTCACGGGGAGTCCTTTTTCTTTCACCTCTACATAGGCGGTGGTGCCCCGAATGTTAATGGACAACCAAGACAATTTATCATTGCCCATTAGGTAGCGGTTTTCGATCTTGCCCACATCCAAGGTGCGGCGGCAACCGATATAAAGTCCCAGTTCCTGCAGATCGGCAAGCACTTGAGTAGAGGATGTAGTTTCACAGCCCTTCACCTCCACTTGCCAAATAAAACAAGAAGAATAAAAGATCAATCCAAAAAACAGTACCATTCCAAGCGCCAAACCAAATCGGCGGCGAAAAGGGCGGATCACCCGAAAAAAGCCTCTTTTTTTCAGAATCTTAATGCGCGTGCCGGTCTTATAAGCGATCGGGCGCAGGCGAAAAAAATCCTTGGGCGAAACGGTAAACAGAAGACTCTCATCCTCCCCGCGGCGGGGAGACAGCAATGCAAGATGATTTCGATGGGCAAGGTTGATAAACTGCTCGATCTGACACCCTTGGGCGCGCACATCCACCCGCCCCTGCCAAAATCCCAAGCGATCCTTCATTGCACACCCTCCCATTCCACCTGACGAAGCTTCCCGATGACCCGCAAGGTTCCGTCCTCAAAATGGGCAAGGTCAAAGCCTTCGCCCCGAATTACCAAAAGATAGTTTTTCATATGGATCTTCACCGTCTCCCGCTCATAGGTATGAATGCCCTTGGCGCCTTCCACCTGTACGGTATTCCCGCCCCAGATCTCCACACATTCATCCAACCCCACCGCAAAAGACGGCAAATCGATCCCTTTGGCAAGGCGTTTTATCGCCCCTGCTTCCCGCCCTTTCTTTTTGATTCTTTTTTTCATTTTCATCCCCCTTTTCGTATTATTTTTATGCAGAGGGCATAGCCTTTAATATGAAAAAATATGTAAAAACAGTATTTGTGTTGATGGTCATAGGACTTTTGGTCTTTTTACTGCTCCACAGTCGGCAAGCGGGAGAAGGGGTACGGCGGGGGTTGACCCTTTCCTTTTCCGCGGTATTGCCTGCGCTCTTTCCCGCCATGGTACTCAGCGGCTTGGTAGGAGAATTGGCTGAATGCCTGCCGATGCCCCCTGCCGTAACAGTTTGGCTCACCTCTCATCTTTGCGGGTTTCCTTTAGGGATCCGCACCCTGACTTTAGCCTATGAACGCGGTCTTCTCACCAAGCACCAAGCCACCCGCCTGACCTTTTCCTGCGCCAACGCCTCCCCTGCTTTTCTCATTGCCTTTGCAGGGGAAGCGGTCTTTGAGAGCAAAAGATTGGGTGTTCTTTTATTCTGCGGGCAGTTGACCGTTTCCTTTTTGCTCCTTATATTCAGCGGGGCGCTGAAAAAGCCGCTTTGTTGTCTCCCCACCGAACGTCCGTTGATCCCCATTCTCACCCGCAGTATTTCCGCCGCCGCAAACGGAAGTCTGCAGATCACCGCCTACATCACGGTTTTTTCGGTAATTGCCGTTCTCTTGGAAAAGTTTAAAGTCTTCCAAAAGGTTTACGGTTTTTTGGAACTGACGGGAGGGCTTGCCGCCTTACCGCAGGATGCCATCTTTCTTGGCGGGGCAATGGTGGGATTTTCGGGTCTTTCGGTGTTTTTGCAAAACACCTCTTATCTTACGGAAGTAAAGATCTCTCCTTTCCCGATGCTTTTGGGGAAATGCATCTACGGGATGTGGATGCCGCTTTTTCTGTTGTTTTTTGCAAATTTATGATTTCTTTTGACAAATGGGGAAATATGCAGTATACTATTAAAAAACAGAAAGGACGGTGCACCGATGGTTTTCTCCAAAGATATTGAAAAGATCTGCGCCTATTGCGAGCACGGCAAAAAAATTCTGGGCACCGACGATATCATTTGCCCTAAAAAGGGGTTAGTGAAAAGCACTCATCATTGCAAGAAATTTTTATATACACCTCTGCATCGCACGCCTCCCAAGCCCCTTTCGGTGGGCAGGATCGAATTGCCTGCACTGGAAGATTAATGCATCGCTTTTGCGATGCATATTTTTTTCGTTTCAGTCACATAATAAGATCGTCTCGCGAGGCAAAGGCGAAAGTGCCTTTGGCAGATGCAGGGGTTGCCGAAGAAAACGGTGCGGCAGGCTTTGCTTGGAAGGATCGAGAGATACGCTCTCAAATTCACCGTTTAAAACGGAAAATGCCGTGCTTAAACAGGATCTGTTCCGAACACTTTCGGCAGCAGAGTCAACCTCGGAATGGTGTTTAAGGGTATTTTCCCCCGTGCGGAAGGCTGCATTCCGCCGGCATATAAAAAGAGGATGAAAAATACGGTTTTTCATCCTCTTTTTTCCTTGACTATAGTTTTACATTTTGTTATACTCAAAGCAAGAAAAACAACGAAAGTTGAGGAAATGCCATGTATAAGTTTAAAGCCATCTCCGCCATGCACAAGGTGATGCTGACCGACACCTATGATTCCTATCCCGCCATCACTTCGGTACAGGGTCTCAAAGGCGAGCGCGTCTCCTTTCAGATTCAGGTAGGTCATAAGCCCACCGATCCCAAGCCTGCCATGGGCGTTACTTATTATACCCTGCGCTCCCCCTTGCGCAAGCAGACCCAAGTGAGCAAGGTGGAATACATTCCCTCTCAGCTGCCCGCCTATCGGGGCAGCCACGATGATGATTACATCTCCATCGAGCCGGGCCTTTTTCCCGATGTGATGTTTCCTTTGACTTCCAAAGATAAATTTTATATTCTGCACAACGCCCCCACCACCTTAATGGTGACCGTGGACATTCCCGAGGATATGGAGGCGGGTGAATATCCCTTATATTTCTGCTTCCACATTGAAAAAGGAAAGCCCCGCACTCCCGAAAAGCGTTCCTTGAAGGTGATGATCAAGGTAGCCGATGCGGTGATGGAAAAGAACGACCTGATCTTCGGTCAATGGTTCCATTGCGATTGCATCTCCAACTATCATAACGTGAAGGTCTTCAGCAAAAAGTTTTGGAAGATCACCGAAAACTATGTGAAGATTGCCGCACGCACCGGTATGAACACCATTTTCACCCCCATCTTTACTCCGCCTTTGGATACCCAGATCGGCGGCGAGCGCAAGACCGTTCAGTTGGTGAAGATCAAAAAGGAAGGCACCAAGTATGCCTTTGATTTCACCCTTTTTGAGCAATGGGTCGAAATGTGCAAGCGGCACGGCTTTAAGTATTTTGAGATGGCTCATCTCTTCACCCAATGGGGTGCTAAATGCTGCCCCAAGATCGAAGTGGAGATCGATGGCAAGGTGGTAAAAGAGTTTGGTTGGCATGTAGAGGCGATGAGCGACCTTTACAAAAACTTCCTCTCTCAATTCCTGCCCGCTCTTACCGCAAAACTGGAAGAATTGGGCATCGCCAAAGAAACCTATTTCCACATTTCCGACGAGCCCAATGATAACTATTTGGAAAACTACAAAGCCGCCAAGGAGTTTGTGGCTCCCTATCTCAAGGATTATAAGATCATCGATGCGCTTTCCAGCATTGAGTTCTATAAAAAAGGCTTGGTGGATATTCCCATCCCCTGCAACGACCACATCGGTCCCTTTTTGGAGGAGGATATCAAAGAGCGCTGGACCTATTACTGCTGTGTGCAGACCAAGAAAGTTTCCAACCGTTTCTTCTCTATGCCCCAATACCGTAACCGTGCCATCGGTGTGCAGATGTTCCGCAACGATATCGACGGTTTTATGACTTGGGGTTATAACTTCTATTCCACCGCCCAAAGCGTACTGCCCATCGATCCCTATCTTTGCAGTGACTCTCATCACGCCCATCCCTCCGGCGATGCTTACTCGGTTTATCCGTATAAAGACGGATGCATTGAATCCATTCGTACCGTGGTATTCTATCAAGCCCTGCAGGATCGGATGCTTTTGAAGATGCTGGCAAAGAAGATCGGCTTGGAAGAGACCAAAAAGTGGGTAGACGAGGAATGCGGTATGGTGATGGATTTTGACCATTATCCCAGAAGCGCCCAGTTCTTTGATGACTTCCACGATAAGATCATCGCCCGCTTGGCAGAATAATTTTAAAATGATTTTAAAACGAGGACAAACCATATTTGTCCTCGTTTTTTGTTGACTTTATGGGCAGATTATGGTATTTTAATGAAAAACAATCGGAAAGGAAAGGTTTTTAAGCCATGTTCAAATTCAAAGCGATCTCCGCAATGGAAAAGGTTATGCTGACCGACACCTATGACTCCTACCCGGCTATCACCGCGGTGCGCGGTCTCAAGGGTGAACGGGTCTCCTTCCAGATCCAAAGCGGTTATAAATACGAAAATCCTGAAAGAGGCGGCTGGAAATTCGCCCATTACACTCTGCGCTCCCCTTTACGTGCATATACGCAGGTTAGCCGAGTGGGCTATGTTCTTTCGGAGCTGCCGGTTTATCCCGAGCGGCATGATGATGATTACATCACCACCGCTCCCGGTGCCTTCCCCGATGTAATGATCCCCTTAAAGGTGAAAGAAACCTTTGTGTGCCCCTATGATTCTCCCTTAACCCTGATGGTGAATGTGGATATTCCCGCGAATATGGAAGCAGGCGAATATCCCCTTTATTTCACCTTCACGGTGGGCGAAGAAAAACGGTCGGTGAAAGTGATGGTTCAGGTGGAAGACCTTGCCATTGCAAAAAATGATCTGATCTTTACTCAATGGTTCCATTGCGATTGCATCGCCGATACCCATCAGGTGAAGATGTTCAGCGAAAAGCATTGGAAGCTCTTGGAAAACTATATTAAAACCGCCGCCCGCACCGGCATAACTATGATCCTGACCCCCATCTTCACTCCCCCGCTAGATACCAAGGTAGGCGGCGAGCGTCCCACCGCGCAGCTGGTCAAGATCAAAAAGAGCGGCGATACGTATTCCTTTGATTTTACTCAACTCAGACGTTGGGTAGAGCTTTGCCATAAGTACGGCATTGAATACTTTGAAATGGCCCATCTCTTCACCCAGTGGGGTGCAAAGTTCTGTCCCAAGATCGAGGTGGAGATCGATGGTAAGACGGTGAAAGAATTTGGTTGGCATGTATCCGCTACCGGCGAACTTTACACCAACTTCATTGATCAGTTCCTTCCTGCGCTTACCGCCAAGCTGAAAGAATGGGGTATTGCCGAGAAGTGCTATTTTCATGTTTCCGATGAGCCGAAGCTTGAGAACCTTGAAGAATATACCGCCGCCAAAAAGTTGGTCGCCCCCTACCTGAAGGGCTTTAAGCAAATGGATGCTCTTTCCAACATTGATTTTTATCAAAACGGCTTGGTGGAGATTCCTGTTCCCGCCAACAACCACATTGCTCCCTTTATGGAAGCGGAAATTGAGGAGCGTTGGACCTACTATTGCTGTTCTCAAGGCAAGAATGTTTCCAACCGTTTTTTCTCTATGCACCAATACCGCAACCGTTGCATCGGTCTGCAGATGTTCCGCAATGATATTGTTGGGTTCCTGCATTGGGGTCATAATTTCTATTATTCTGCAACAAGTGCTTTCCGAATTGATCCTTACCATGTAAGTGATGCGTTGCACGCCTTCCCCTCCGGCGATGCTTATTCGGTTTATCCCTATAAAAACGGATCGGTTGAAAGTATTCGCACCGTGATCTTCTATGAAGCCCTTCAGGATCGGATGCTTTTGAAGATGCTGGCTGAAAAGATCGGTTTGGAAGAAACCAAAAAGTGGGTGGACGAAGAATGCGGTATGATGATGGACTTTGACCATTATCCCAAGAGCAACCGCTTCTACGATGAATTCCACAATAAAATTTTGGATCGGTTGGTAAAATAAAATAATAAAAAAGAGCAATCATCGGATTGCTCTTTTTTATTTCAATTTGTTCTCACAAAGATGAACGGTATGGGAAGGAAGGTGTTTCAAATGAGAACGGATGCAAGCGGGATGCAGTTTTGTTTTCTCCAGATTATCCAAAGCGATCCAAGTGAATTCTACCTCTGCTTGCTCCCTGCCTTTTTCATCATAGGGATGGAAGGTACCTTCGGGAAGATCGTCTTTATTCTTCAGTTGGGCAAGATAGAAAAGATTGATCTGTTGGCAAGGCTTTTGCTCTTCAAAAAAAGATTCCACCACAAAGCAAAGTCTTCCCACCTGCAACGCGATGCCGGTCTTTTCTCGAAATACCCGCATTAAGGTTTCAGCGGAAAACTCACCGAAGGATACGGTACCTCCGGGCAGAGAATAACATTCTTCCCCCGCCTTTCTTTGCATCAGCAGCTTACCGTTATGATAGATCAGGGCACCAACACGATAGGAAAACGTCCAATCAGAGTGCTGCAATAAGATATCTACCGCCATTTGAACTCCTTTTCAATGCAAAGCATATTTACTTTACATATAAATCGTTGTTTATAAATAAGAAAAAATCCGCTTTATTGCTAAAGCGGATTTTTATGTCGGCATTACGTATCTTCCCGGGCCGTCACCAGCCAAGTATTGTCCGCATGAAGTTGCTTAACTACCGTGTTCGGAATGGGAACGGGTGGGACCAACTCATAATCAACACCGACTATTGAAAGTGCATTGCACTCTC